>JAQTQS010000004.1:33625-44665 GCA_028712125.1 Candidatus Altarchaeota archaeon | reverse complement strand
GGCCCGCGAGGTGAACGATTCGATGCCCTCCTACATGGCCGGACTGCTTGAGGACGCGTTCAGGGAGAAGGACATTCCGCTGGACGGTGCGGTCGTTACGGTCCTGGGCCTTTCATACAAGGGCAACATCCTCGACACGAGGGAGAGCCCTGCGATACCTCTGATACGGATTTTGCGCGAGAAGGGGCTCACGGTGCGGGTGTGCGACCCGGTTGTCGAGCCCGTTGACGCATCGCTTGTCCCGCTGGCGAAAGCCTTCGACGGCTCTGATGCCGTACTGCTCGTTACAGACCACAACGTCTTTCGGACATTGGACTACAAGCGCATCGGAAAAAAGATGCGAAACCGCATAATGATAGACGGCCGCAACTTCTACGGCCGAAAAGCCATGGAGTCGCTCGGCTTTGCATACCGCGGCGTCGGGAAGGTTTACCGTAAAAAGGAACAATGAGGATTCTTGTCACCGGCTCCGGCCTGCTCGGGTCGTGCATGGGTTTGTCGTACGGGAAAGCGCATGAGACGACCGCCACCTACAACCGCCACCCGATATCGATAGACGGATGCGGGACAGAGAAGCTCGACATCTGCGACGCAGGCGCGGTTGAAAAGATCGTGTCCCTGACAAAGCCGGACATAGTCTTCCATACGGCGGCGAACGTGGACGTCGACTACTGCGAAAGCCATCACGAGGAAGCGCATGCCATCAACGCGGAAGGCGCGGCCAACGTCGCAAAGGCATGCGAAAAGAGCGGGGCCATGCTGGTTTACATATCGAGCGATTTCGTCTTCGACGGAAAGGCCGGGAATTATTCTGAAAAGGACAAGATTAATCCGATAAACTATTACGGCCAGACAAAGCTCGAGGGCGAGAAGGCTGCGATGCGCGAATGCCCGGACGCCCTAATCGTCCGGACGAGCATATACGGCCTTAATCCTCACGGCAGGAACTCTTTCGCAACATGGGTTACAAGCAGCCTCTCGTCAGGCAGGGAAATCAAGGTCTTCAACGACATGTACTTTACGCCGATACTGACAAACAGCCTTGCTGGCATATTGTTGTCAATGGCAAAGTCCGGAGCCTCCGGCATCTACAACGTCGCCGGCGTCTCAAGCATCAGCAAGTACGACCTCGCGCTGAAGGTCGCTGACGCACACGGCCTTGATAAAAACCTCATAAAGCCGAATTCCTGGCGCGACGCAGAGTTCAAGGCGCCGAGGCCTGTTGACGTGTCGCTCGACTGCTCCAAGGCGCGCTCAAAGTTCCCTGGCTTCCTTGATTATGACGAGTCATTGAAGCTGATGCGAAGCCTTTCGGACGGAGGCTATCTTAAATCCTTCACAATCAAATAATAAGACGTACGATGGCCCTTGGCGATGTGAGGAAGCTGGACGTCCATACAGACCAGCGCGGCTGGCTTGCCGAAATCCTGAAGCAGGAGCACGTCCAAGCAGGCAAACCGTTCGGCCAGTTCTATGTCACGACCGCCCATCCGGGCGTCGTTAAGGCAAACCACTTCCACAGCCGTAAGACCGAGTGGTTTTGCGTCATCAGGGGGAATGCGTTGCTCGTTCTATCAGACAAGTCTGGACAGCAGAGAGAGGAAATTCCGATTGGCGAGGGCAACATGGTCGTCGTCAGGATTCCGCCGGGCGTCGCGCACGGCATCAAGAACGTGGGAAGCGACATGATGTACCTCCTCGCGTATATCGACGAGCCCTATAACCCCGCCGACCCGGACACGACCGCTGCCAAGGTCGTTGAGTGACTACCCCCCGAAAAGGATTCTTTTCAGCACCCAGAATTTAGCACGCCATGCGCCCTTGAGCTCGGGCAGGTTCCCTGTCAGTACGTAAGTTGCGGTAATCTTAAGGAAGTGCAGCAGGTCGAGGATGAAGAACTCAGGCAAATTGAACTTGTGCTTGAAGGCCAGAAGCACAATATTCTTCTCAGAATGGAACCGCGCCTTCTCAGACATCCTTTTCGTCGCGGCGGCTTCCTTGTGCCAGCAGACCGCCTTGGGGGCGAAGACGATGCGATAGCCGGCCTCCTTCGCCCGCAGGCACCAGTCCACGTCCTCCATGTAGATGAAGAACTCCTTGTCGAATCCTCCGATTTCGTCGAAAATGCTGCGGCGCATCAGGCCGACGCCGAGGAAGTCTATGTCGGTCTTGCGGTCGTACTGGCCAATGTCTTTTTCCCCGTAGCCCCGGGTGAGCGTGCCGTACGTCCTCAGCATTCCGCCGGCGTGGGAGATAACGTCCTTCGTGCCGTACACGTAGAGTTTCGGCGCGCTGAGCGCTATCTTATCGTCGGACTCCGAGACAAGGACGAGCTCCATGAGCATCCTAGGGTCGAACGTCATGTCGTTGTTCAAAAGGAGTACGTACTTCCCTTCAGTGCTCCTGATTCCGACGTTGCAGCCTTCGGCAAACCCAAGATTCTCCTTGTTCTCAATCAGCCGGACTTTCGGAAAACCCTTTTTAATCTCCTGCTGCGAGCCGTCGGTCGAGCCGTTGTCAACGACGACTACCTCGTAATCCGGATAATCGAGCCTGGCAAGCGACGATAGGCACTCCAGAGTGTCGCCCTTCCCATTCCAGTTGAGGACCATCACCGAAACCTTCGGACTTGCTTCAGCCATCCTTCCTGCCTGCGATTGCGATCATATTATCCCCCCTGCCCATGACGTCCAATAAAGAGAGCAGCGGCGAGAGCACGGCCGCCCTTCCTCCGTAATGGTTGTGCGTCAATAGCATTTTTCTCAATTCAAGACCGCTTTCGCCGATAACGCGTGCGAGCGTCTTGGGGTTGTATAAATAGACGTGGTCGCCTGGACAGTAGGGATACCAGCGCCTGCCCAGAAGGGTTCGTATCCAGCCGTCCACGTTGGGCGTTCCGACCACGACGATGCCGTCTTCGGCCGCCGCCTCTCTGGCGCGGGAAAGCAGCGCAACCGGGTCTTCGACGTGCTCGATGACGTGGTTCATCACCACCACGTCGAATCTCTTTTCGAAGTCAAATTCCATAAAGTTGCCGGTCGTCACGTCCAGCTTTAGATGCGTTCTCGCGTATGCCGCTTTACTTTCGTTCAAGTCTATTCCACGGACTGAAAAACCCCTGCTGCGGGCGTAGTCCAACAGTATGCCGTCTCCGCATCCGACGTCCAAAAGGCTGCCCGACCGCTTGAAACATCCGACTTCTCCCATGATAACGGCCGCGAACTTTCGCCAGAGACGTTCCATGGCAGGGTCGCGCGGAGGCTCGCCGGCGTCAGGCTTTCGGGCGTTCGGCGCGGGCTTTGGATAAAGCCTGCTCTGGCCGCACTGGACGCATGACAGAAGCCTGAAGTTCCCTACCTTGGATGCGGTTCGGTAAGCGCGCGAGCCGCACAGGCAGGTGAGGTCTTTTATCTCTTCCATCATCAGTCAGGCGAACAGATTTTTATTGTTGTTCGTCCACTCAACCAGCTTTTCAACGCCATCCCTGCAGCCGACCTTCGGCTTCCAGCCCAACCTTTTAATCTTCGAGACGTCTGTCACATAGACCTTCTGGTCGCCCATACGCCAGTCGCCGTGGGAAACCTCGGACCGCCTCCCGGTCAGCTCCTCAATCGTCTCCAAAAGTTCGAACAGCGAGACCGTATTGTCAGGCCCGCCGCCCAGGTTGTAGGCCTGGCCGCTTGTCCTTTTGATTTTGCGGGCGAGCAGCTCGAAGGCCTCGTTCTGGTCGGATATGTAGAGTATGTCCCTCACCTGCTTGCCGTCGCCGTATATCGTTATCGGCTTTCCCAGGAGCGCCGCTATCGTGAACCATGCGACCCATCCCTGGTCCTCGTTGCCGAACTGCCTCGTGCCGTAGATGCACGACATCCTGGCCTTCACGCTCTTGAGCCCGAAGGAGTGGTTGAACGTGTCGAGTATGTATTCCCCTATTATCTTCGAGCCGCCGTACGGGCAGTTCGTCTCCAGGGGATAGGACTCGCCTATGCCCTTGATGCCCTTGTAGCGGTAGCGCGTCTTGCCCTTGACTACGGGAAGCTCAAGGTCGCCGTAGACCTTGTTCGTCGAGCAATAGACGATAGGCGCTTCGGACTTGGACTTCCTCAAGGCCTCGCACAAGTTGAACGTGCCGTCCGCATTCGTCTCATAGTCGAGCCTGGGGCTGACGAGCGACGTCGTGACCGCGACCTGCGCGGCGCAGTGATAAACAAGGTCTATGTCATCCATCAGGCCCTCGAAGACTTCGGGGTTGGAAACGTCGCCCATGACAAACTCAAGGCCCTTGTACTTCTCCTTCAGGTATTTTATGTTAAAGCCGGTCCTCCTCAGGTTGTCGACCACTACGACCTCCCGGCCTTTCTTCAGCGAGTGTTCGGCGAGGTGGCTGCCTATGAAGCCGGCTCCTCCCGTGATAAGAACGCGTTCAAACATTCTCCTCACCAATCCGCTTTCTGAGATAGAGCGACAGCGCGTGCTCGAAGATGAGGTGGGCGTCCTCGATGCGCTGCATGCTGTCGCTGGGCACTATCATGCATATGTCGCAAAGGTCCTTCATCTTCCCGCCCATGAAGCCGGTGAAGCCGACCGTCTTCGCCTTCCTCTCCCTCGCAAGCTTCAACGCGTTTAGGACGTTTTGCGAGTTGCCGCTCCCGCTGATGGCGATTACGACGTCGCCCTCCCGGACGAAATTCTCCAGCTGCTCTGCAAAAACCATGTCGTACGCCGTATCGTTCGCCCACGCGGTCAGCAGGGGAATGTTGTCGGAAAGGCATATGGCCTTAAACCTCAGTTTCCCCGGAATCGCGTCGCCCTTCCCGAGGTCGCAGGCCATGTGCGAGGCAGTGGACGCGCTCCCGCCGTTGCCCATTATGAACACCTGCTTGCCGCTCCTGCGGGCTTCAAGCAATGTTTCCGCGATTTCGTTGAATTTAGCTGCCGGGATTTTCCCGACGCTCTTCTCCAGCTCCTGCACGTAATCCATCCAGTACGATTGCGCGTCCATCCTAGTCCCCCACGTATATTATCCTGCTGCCGAACGGCTCGAAAGCGAACTCGAATTCAGAAAGGTCCGCCAAAGATTCCCTCAGCTTCTGCTGGTTTGATTTCTCGCAGTACAAAAGGACGAAGCCGCCTCCGCCCTCGCCCAGCACCTTTCCTCCAAGGGCGCCGGCCTTTTGCGCCCGCCCATAGATGTCGTCAATCCGCGGATTGCTGATGCCTGAAGCGAGCTTTTTCTTGAACTCCCATCCCTCGTGCAAAAGACGGCCGAATCCTGAAAGGTCGCCGGACTCGATGGCCTTCCTCGTCTCGCCGGCCAGGGCCGCCATCCTGCCGATGGTGTCCAGGTTCACGTGGGTCTTCTTCGACTGCTCCTTAAGGATGCTCCGCTCGCCCTCCCGCGCCCCCAGGTAGAACATCAGTAGGCTGTCTGAGAGCTCCTCCTTCACATCCTTGGTGCAGGAGACCGGCTGGACGTCAACCGTCTCGTCAGAATTGAATCGGATGTAATTAAGCCCGCCGTACGCTGCGGCGTACTGGTCCTGCTTTCCAATCGGCTCCTTCACGATGTCAATCTCGATTTCGCAGGCCTCGCGCGCCAGCTGTTCCGGGCTCCGGTGCTTCCCCTGGAATGCGTACAGCGCGTTCAACACGCCGACAGTCAGGCTGCTGCTGCTGCCCAGGCCGCTCTTGGCCGGGACGTCCGCGATTGTCGTTATCTCAACGCCGCTCGTGACACCTGTCTTCTTCATCGCCGCCCTTATGAGCTCGTGGTTGAGCTGGTCCGCGTTCTCGACTATCTCGGTCTTCGAGTAGCTGACGCGGACTGTCTTTTCGAACCGCTTGTTGACCGTGACGTACATGTACTTGTTGATGGCCGTGCTCGTCACCGCCCCCGGGGAGTGCCTGTAGTACTCCTTCAGGTCCGAGCCCCCTCCGGCAAAGCTTATCCGAAACGGCGTTCGTGAGATGATCATTTTAGTTTTTCGCGCGTCTCCCTGAGCCTTTCCGGCGTTCCCATGTCATAGAACCGCTTGCTTGTCTTAAAGCCTGCCAGTTCATGCCGCGCTATGAGCTGCGGGAACACTTCCATCTCAAGCGAGACCTTCCTGCCCTCTGGAATAAACTTAAGAACGCTTTTATTAAATACGCACACGCCGGCGTCCAGGCCTTCCATGCCCTCGGGATTCTTCTTGTCATAGGCGGCTATCAGGCCGTCCTTTCCAAGGCGCATGTTGTTTACTGCGATATGCTTGCTGTTGTCATAGATTGTCGCCGTCCCCATCCTGCCCTTCTTCGAATGATAGGCCGCGAGCCTGCGGTAGTCTATGGGGACGTAGGTGTCTCCGTACACGGTGATGAAGGAATCGTCCAGCCATCTCTTCGCCTTCCTTAGCGCGCCGCCCGTGCCGAGCGGTTCGTCCTCTACCGAATACCTGATGCTCACGCCGAACCTTCTTCCGTCGCCGAAATGCGACACGAACTGCTCTGACAGATAGCCCACGCAAAAGACGAAATCCTTCATGCCCTGCTTCTTCAGCATCAGGACAAGATGCTCGACGAACGGCCTACTATTGATGAGCACCATGGGCTTCGGAACCTCGAACGTAAGCGGCCGAAGCCTCGTACCCAGCCCTCCCGCGATAATGACAGTCTGCATTTTTGCTATTTACCTCCAATCAATTCCGACGCCGCCCTTCTCACCGCCCCCTCGGACGACAACTTCGGCCGCCACCCAAGACTCTTCATCCTCTCGGTGGAAAGCAGCATCGACGGAACGTCCCCCGGCCAGCCCCTCCGGCCGCCGGTGTACCTGAAATTCACGCCCTTCAGCCCGAGCTCTTCGACCACAATCTCCGCAATCCTTGTGATTCTAATCCTGTCATCGCAGCCGAGGTTGAAGACGTTAACGCTATCGCGGGCCTTCCCGACGCCGGCAAGCATGCCGTCAACGCATTCCCCCGCGTGCAGGTAGGACTTCTCCTGCATCCCGTCTCCCAGTATCTCCAGCTCCTTCTTATCCTTGCCGAGCTTTTTCATGAAATCATAAATGATGCCGTGCGTGCTGTTCCCGCCGACGATGTTCGCAAACCTGTAAATCCAGCTCCTCATCCCAAAAGTCCCGCAAAAACCCGTGATAAGCCCCTCACAGGCCAGCTTGCTCGCCCCGTACAACGAAATCGGCAAAAGCGGGCCGTAATCCTCGGGCGTGGGAATGACCTTCGCCTCCCCGTAGACCACGCTGCTAGACGAAAAGCAAATGTCCTTGATGCCCGTAATCCTCATAGAGTCCAGGACGTTAAAAGTCGCCACAGTCCCCTGCTCCAAATCAAAACCCGTTTCCGTAATCCCCCTCCTGATGTCCGGATTCGCGGCCAAATGATAGACCATGTCATGGCCTTTAATCGACTTTAACAGCTTTTTCTTGTCAAGCAAATCGCCCTTGATGAACTTGATGTCCTTCAGGCATGGCGTTAGGAACTCTTTTTTCCCGGAACTAAGATTGTCATAGACCGTGACCTCCCCTTTCTCAAGAAGCCTTGGGACGAGATAAGAGCCGATAAAGCCGGCCCCGCCGGTCACAAAAAAACGAGCCATCTAGTAGTATATAGAGTTAGTAAAATAAATCAAGTATTCCGCCAATTCAGAAATCGATAAAACCTCCAAATTTTAGTAATAGATACGCCAGCAAGCAGATGTCGACTAAGGCGCTCATTATTGCACTATTGCCCTCCCACACCTCCCATATAATCCAAATATACTTTTTAGTTAAAAATGTTTCCATCGCCCTGTATGAAAGGAAGAAAACCAGCAGCGATGAGGCAGCTGCCATTATTAGAAAATTCTCTAAATCCCATGGCGGCCATAACATAGATGTGCTACGAATGTAGGATAGGTATATGTTAACAAGAATTAAGACAGCAGTCACAGTCAGATTTATTATGTAATTATCCCTAGTTGTGGGGATGTACCACGTCACTTCATACCCGAACCAGGTCAGTTTCTTAGCAGACATCGCAATAATAGTACATTACTTTTTTCCTCTCATTCCACTTTTTTCACCGCTTCCAGCAGGTTTTCCGCTGTCTCGTAGTCCTTGTTTTTCTCCTTTGACCTGGTATTAATCCTTATCTGAGAACCAGATAAGAGCCCACAAACCCGGCCCCGCCGGTCACAAAAAAACGAGCCATACCACAGTATATGCAATTAGTAAAATAAATCCAAAGGCCCCTGCTAAAACGCGGCACCTGGACGGCTGGCTGCAACAAAACAACATTAAGACGTTTTTTTCATAGATTAGCGGCTATAGCTGCGACTTACGTAAATAATTTAAATGATGATGGGCGGACATTAATTGATGTGCTCCCCACCCGGGTCTGCCGTGGCACACGCCCCGGTTCAAAGAATCAAAAGCTTATCAATCACTCAATCTAATAACTGAACAAGGCCCGGTACCATAACCTAAATCCGGGGAAACCCGATTAAAAGACCTCAATTACACACAACTCTACACGTAGTTATACTCATTTGGATGAAAATGGTTGAAGCAGATCCGATAGACGAGATTGGCATGGCAACACCCAAGACAATGGGCATCGTTATCTCATTGTTGAAAAAAGATAAAATAAAAAAAGTGCTGGATGTGGGCGCAGGCAAGGGCCAGTTGTCTAAAAAGCTCAGGTCTGAAGGTTATGACGTTTATGCATGCGACCTAAACACAGAACAATATCCGTACGAAAATTGTGTTTATGCCGACTTGGATGAAAAGCTACCATATTCCCGCGAACAATTTGATTGCTTGATTGCAGAGGAGGTGATTGAACACTTGGAAAACCCCTCGTTTACCCTGCGTGAATTAAATAGGATTCTCAAGATAGGCGGAGTCCTCATTTTAACAACGCCCAACATCCTGAGCATTTTTTCAAGAATGCTTTTCCTGGTTAGCGGCAGATTCCATCATTTTAACGAAAATACCTACTTTAGCATCGGCCATAAGACTCCCCTGCCGGCATGGTTGTTATCCCACATATTGGAGTCATCCGGTTTCAAGATAGACTGCATAACATACAACCAAAGCTATATCCCCCTATTGAGAATAGGGTTCGACTGGAAGACTCAATTGATGGGACAAACATTGATAATCAAAGCAAGAAAAATGAAAGCAGATGAGATAAAAATAACTCCCGGCGAAGCCAGAGAAAACATAAAATCCCTAGAAAAGGTTAAACAATCATATTCCTGAATTCATCAAGATGTCTTCTACAATTAGGAATTATTGGCTTATTGTTATTTTATTCGAAATAGCCTGACGTAAAACAAAAACCATTTAAAACATCAAAGTCCTAGATAGTATATAATAAACCATTTAAATGAAAAAAACAACATTCCTTCTGATATTCATCCTGCTCGCAAGTTGTCCGGCCCTTGCCGATGACACGGCAAGCTCAAGCGAGCTAAGTTCCAGCAGCTCCTCCAGTAGCTATGCCAGTACTACAAGTTCCAGCAGCAGTAGCAGCAGTAGTGCGGTCAGTCTTCCTACGGTTACCATTATTGTATCCGCGATAAATGAGGATGGGTATATCCGGGGTCCGGTTAGTTCGCCCGTTAGATTTTATAATCCTAATAGTCTTTGGTTCGGTAGTTATGATGAGACATTTGAGCGAGCTTATATGGAATTTAACGTATCGTCTATCCCTGATGTTAACTGGGGTGTCAGGGGTGTTAAGGTTAATATATCTATGCGTAGTTCTAGTTCCGTGCCTTGTGACATAAACGGGTTGAGTGAAAGACCGTCCGTTGGTAACGATTCGGATGTTTATGCGGATATGGGCAACGGGACAATTTACGTGTCTTCAGGTAGTTTTTGCCAGTCGTCGGGAGGCAAGTTACAGGATTTGGGCGCGGGTGCGGCAGATGATTTAACCCGCCAACTGGGTGTTGACTGGTTCGGCGTAGGGATAAAAATTACAAACGAAGTACAATCAGACTCTTACAAGTGTGACATCGATTCAGGCAAAAGTCTCAATCCAGAAAGGCTCGTTGTAGTCCTGGTCACCAGCCCGACAAGCAGCAGCAGCTTCAGTAGTAGCAGCAGTTCGAGCAGCAGTTCGATGGGTAGTCGTCCCACCACTACCACCACTATTGTGGTTAGCTTTGTGGCGAATTGGACTTTTGACGAGTCTGCTGGTAGTTCTAATGTTGTTGACTTTGTTAATGGTTATAATTGTAGTTTTGCTGGAACGGGTGGTTTTCAGTCGGTTGGTTGTAAGCAGAATGATTGCATCCATTTCGCTTCTGGTGATTATGCTGGTTGTGGTGCGGTTCCTGCTTTGGTTTTGAGTAATTATTCTGCTTTTACGTGGTGTTCGTGGATTAAGAAGACTACTACTTATGGGGATTTGATGGCTATCAACGGCGTTTATTATCTGAGTGCTTTGGGGAGTAGTGCTTCGACGAGCATTCGCGGAGTAACAAGTATATCGAGTCGGCTGATAAATGATGGCGTGTGGCATTATCTCTGCTATCAGGTGAATGACAGCGTCGTATACATCTATATAGACAATGTTCTTAATGCTAGTTTAGCCCATTCTGGTGCCAAGGTTGACAGCAATGGGTTGGTCTTTATGGGCGCCAGGTGCGCGGGCGGTCCTAGTTGTGGCGTTGAGGAAAAGTACCTGGATGAGATGGTGCTCTATGATGGAATGCTTTCATCAACTGAATTGTCCAATTTATACGAAGTGCCGAGTTCATCGTCAAGCAGTAGCAGAAGCAGTTCAAGCAGTAGTAGCAGCATTTCAAGCAGTAGCAGCAGCAGTTCACTTGCAACCAATCCAAGCCGCAGTGTTATACTCTCCTCTTCAAGCAGTAGTTCCAGCAGCAGTTCAAGCAGTAGTAGTCGTCCCACTACTACTGTTGTTAGCTTTGTGGCGAATTGGACTTTTGACGAGTCTGCTGGTAGTTCTAATGTTGTTGACTTTGTTAATGGTTATAATTGTAGTTTTGCTGGAACGGGTGGTTTTCAGTCGGTTGGTTGTAAGCAGA
>JAQTQS010000004.1:0-33525 GCA_028712125.1 Candidatus Altarchaeota archaeon | reverse complement strand
AGGTGAATGACAGCGTCGTATACATCTATATAGACAATGTTCTTAATGCTAGTTTAGCCCATTCTGGTGCCAAGGTTGACAGCAATGGGTTGGTCTTTATGGGCGCCAGGTGCGCGGGCGGTCCTAGCTGCGGCGTTGAGGAAAAGTACCTGGATGAGATGGTGCTCTATGATGGAATGCTTTCATCAACTGAATTGTCCAATTTATACGAAGTGCCGAGTTCATCGTCAAGCAGTAGCAGCAGCAGTTCTTCGAGCAGCAGTATTATCGCCAGCACCAGCAGCAGCCAGATAAGCTCAAGCAGCAGCAGTAGCAGCAGTTCGAGCAGCGTTGTTTCCAGCCTGAATTCGGTAGGCTCAAGCCTTGCGATCAGTGTGGAGCTTGCCTATGACGACGGCAGTAGCGAGAACGGATTGACTTTTAACGATGCGGGCGTTCCGGGCGCGTGGGCGGTGAAGTTCACGCCCGCCCGGTACCCGTTTAACCTGACGTCCATGCACTTTTACGTGCATTCAGGGAACCTTGCATCCCAAGTGGAGATAAACGTCTGGGATGATGACGGCCGTTTGAATCCCTCGCGCGCCATCGGCCGTGATATTGGCTATGGTTTGGCTTTAGCGTCCGGGATTTTTCCAAAGGGTTCAGGGAATGCCGGTGATGATACGAAGACGCTTCCGAATAGCATACTCTATAGGCCTTTCAATTACACGCCTGTCTTGGGATGGAATAACATCACTAATCTGAGCGTGGTTGTGGCGTCTGGCGACTTTTACCTCGGCTACCGCCAGTTTTTGGGCATGGACGTCGGTTTAGGCATGGATACAAACGGTCGCCAGTACCATCGCTCATTTGTTAAACCTAATGGCGAGGGATGGTATAGTCTTCAAAGCACTGATTTCGACTACAATTTAGTTATCAGGGCGGACGGCTATTATATGAATTCAACTAGCAGTAGCAGCCGTGCTTCCTCGACCAGTAGCCGGGCGTCATCATCATCAAGCAAGAAGAGTTCTGTTTCCAGCAGTAAGGTTAGTTCCAGCAGCAGCAGGGCATCCTACACTCTCATCCAAAGCAGCAGCAAGGTTTCCTCAAGCAGCAGCCGGGCGTCATCATCATCAAGCAGGAAGAGTTCTGTTTCCAGCAGCAAGGTTAGTTCCAGCAGCAGCAAGGCTTCCTACAACCAAATCCGGAGCAGCAGCAAGATTTCTTCCAGCAGTAGTAGGGCTTCTTCATCTTCCAGTAAGAAGAGTTTTGCCACCACCAGCAAGGCTTCTTCCAGCAGCAGCAGATTGTCATCCAGTTCGAGCAAGAGAAGCTCTAGCATCGCTAGTATTGCTTCCTCCAGCTCCAGCCGGGCTAGTTCCAGCAGCAGCCGCGGGAGCAGTTTAAGCGGTTAAAATAGCTAGCTGGTGGACTAGCACATTTCTTTAGGTTTTAAATAATTTGATAAAAAGAAACAATAAGATAAGCACTATATTATCCCCATCTATCTCTGTTAATAATTCTTCTGTAAATCGTCTGTAGTTTTAAGATTTTTTTTGCTGCTTTCACTCTACTATCTTAGCCGCTTCTAGCAGGTTTTCCGCCGTCTTGTATTTTTCGTGTTTTTCTTTTGACAAGAGTATCGTCTTGCATCCTGCTTTTTCCCCGCATTCGACGTCTTTTATTGCGTCGCCTATCATCCAGCTTTTTTTGAAGTCTATGCCGAAGTCTTTTCCGGCCTGTTCCAGCATCCCGGTCTTTGGTTTTCTGCATTGGCAGTTTTCGTCCGGGTGATGCGGGCAGTAGTAGAATGCGTCTATGCGGGCGCCTTCTTCTCCCAGTTTTTTGTTTATCTTTTCGTTGATTTTATTGACGTTCTCCTCTGGGAAGAAGCCGCGTGCTATGCCTGATTGGTTGCTGATGACGATGACCTTAAAGCCTTTCTGGTTCAGGGATTTGACTGCCGGGCCGATGCCGGGTATGAATCGTATCGTCTTCGGGTCGCCGGGGTATTCGGTGTCTATGATGAGGACGCCGTCCCGGTCCAAGAATACAGCCTTGTTCATTTGCTAGATTTGGCTACTTTCGCCCAGTCGTCGCTGAACATGCGAAGGCCTTTGTCTGTGAGGGCGTGTGTGAACATCTTTTCAAGGACGTTGTATGGTACGGTCGCGATGTCGGCGCCTGCTTTCGCGGCTTCGGTGACGTGCATCGGGTTCCTGATGCTTGCGACTATGACCTGCGTCTTGAAGCCGTAGTTTTTGTATATCGCCATTATGTCCCTTATGACCTGCATGCCGTCGTGGCCGATGTCGTCGAGCCTTCCGATGAACGGGCTGACATAGGTCGCGCCGGCTTTGGCTGCGAGGAGCGCCTGGTTTGGCGAGAATACGAGCGTTACGTTCGTCTTGATCCCTTCCTTGCTCAATGTCTTTACGGCCTGTATGCCGTCCTGGGTCATGGGTATCTTGATTACGATGTTCTTTGACATCTTCGCGTATTCCCTAGCCTCCTTTATGAGCTTTTCAGCCTCAGGACCCATGGCTTCGACGCTGAGCTGGCCGTCGAGTATTGCAGTAATCTCTTTGACGACGGTCGAAAAGTCGCGGCCTTCTTTTGCCATGAGTGTCGGGTTCGTCGTCGCCCCGTCTATTACGCCCCAGCGTGCTGCTTTTTTGATTTCCTCGATGTTCGCGGTGTCGATGTAGAATTTCATGTCCCTAATCCTTTTAATACTGGCCTTTATTATTTAAAACATCGCCCGTCCATTAATAAGCTGCCATGTTTCTATGGCGTGCGGTGTCTTAGATGGCTGTCTTGTTCACTTCGAGCCTGTATTACCCGAACGTTGGGGGCGTCGAGTCCCACATGAAGGATTTTGCCGACTATCTCAAGAGAAGCGGCGTTCCGACTTACGTCCTCACGATACACCCGCGCTCTGCCGCCGGCATATACAACATCAGGAACCCGGCCGAGACCAAGGGTTTCGAGCGGGACGGCATTCTCGAAGTCCGCAGGGTTGGCCTTATCAACGTCCCTTTCCTTTTCCCGACCGTCAAGCTGTTCCTCACGTTTTTCATTCACCTGCCGCTCTTCCTCCTCCGGCACAGGGACGTTGAGGTAATACACGCGCACTGCTCGTCATCGCTTGCCGCCGGCATATTGTTCGGCAAGATGTTGTCCGGCAGGAGGGTCTTCCACACCCAGCACACTCCGCTTGATTTTCACGGAACCTACCGCAGCCGGATAATGCGCTGGTGCCTGAGGCGGTGCGACGCCGTCTTCAGCATCAGCAAGAGCGTGAAGGCGGACATAGTCTCCTACGGCGTTCCTGAAGAAAAAGTCGTCTTGTTCAGGAACTGGACCGACCTTGAGAAATTCAAGATTGTGCCCGGCGCGAAGGAGAAGCTCGGCCTTGAGGGCAAGTTCGTCGTGCATTTCTCAGGCAGGTTTATCGAGGAGAAAGGCGTGCGGATTTTTGCAGAAGCTTACCGCCTTCTCAGAGACGACAGGGACATTGTGTTCATGGCGACCGGGAGCGGGCCGCTGGAGAGTTTCCTGAAGGAGAGCATACCGATAGTAAAGACTGTCTCGTACGACGAGCTTTCGCTCTATTACAGCGCCGCGGACTTGTTCACGATACCCTCGACCTATGTCGAGGGCTTTGCAAGGGTTGTCGTCGAGGCGCTCGCCTGCGGGACGCCGGTTATCGGGTCAAGGACCGGTTCCATTCCAGAGGAGTTCGACGAGACGGTCGGCGTTCTTGTCGAGCCCGGCAACGCCAGGGAGCTTGCCAATGTGATAAAGAAATACTATGACTCTCCAGGAGAGCTCGCAAGGCTCCGGGAGAAAGTCCGGCCTTATGCCGAACGCACCTATTCCGAGCGCAACGCGGAAGTCATCGTCCGGGAATACAAGCTTTCAGGCAAGGGCGGTTAATTAACGCCATACCAAATAATCTATCACATGGCCAGCAGATGGTATTCGGTGCTCGTCAAGGAGAACGCCTACGGAGTGCTGTCGCAGGCCATTATGATACTTGCTGGCATAATCTTCGCGATAGTCTTCCCGAGGATTCTAGGGCCAGAGCGTTTCGGCGATTTTTCCCTCGTCTTCGCGCTTGCGAATCTTTTCTTATTCTTCTGCGAGTTCGGTCTAGGGTCCGCTTTGATGAAGCTACTCCCATCGAGCGTCGTAAGGAAGGATACGGCGTCGTACTACCGGTTCTTCTCGACCTTGAAGTACGTCCTTGTCGTCGCGTCGTCCGCCGCGCTTTTCATCTTCTCGGACTTGCTGGCCTCCTCCCTCTTCAGGCGGCCGGACCTCGGATTGGGTGTGAGGGTGAGCGCATTGTTCCTTTTTTCCTACTCATTGTACGGGTTTTACGATACTGTGCTGGCGTCGGTGAAGAAGAACAAGCTTGTATTCTACCTTAACGCGGTCTTCCAGTCGTGCCGGATAGCCCTCCCCTTGGTGTCCTACTATTTGTACCGGAGCTATGTCAGCGTCCTGTTAGGCCTTGGTCTGGCCGCGTTGATGGGTTTTATCGCCGGGTTCTTGTTGAAGCGTTCGGTGAGGGTGCTTGAGGAAGGCAGGGGCGTTTTGGATTACCGGACGATGAAAAAGTACTTCTTTTACGGCTCGCTCGGCTATCTCGGGGTGTTGTTCATCCAGTGGATGGATTCTCTCGTCATCGGCGTCTTCATCAACTCTACCGAGCTTGCGTTCTACCGCGTCGGGGTGATGTGGATGGGGGTCGTCTGGCTTTTCATCCCGTTCTCGGGCCGGGTGTTGCTCGCCCTATACTCCGAGAAGACGGAATCATTGGAGCATGACAAGATTTCGACGGTCTACTCCTACAGCCTCCGCTACTCGCTGATTATCGCATTCCTGCTAATAACCGGCGTCTGGCTGACGTCGGACTACTTCATAACAATGCTCTACGGCATGGCCTACGAAAAAGCGGTGCCCGTCGTCCTGATAATGTCGTTCCTCGCGATAGAGTCCTCCCTGAACGCCATAAACTCGCCTCTACTGCAGGGCGTCGGAAGAATCGGCGCATACACGAAATACTCGCTGCTCTCAGGCCTTGCCAGCATCATGGCCGCGATATACGCATCATCGTACGGCATCTTGGGCGTTGCGGCCGCCATTACGGCAGTACGGACGCTCTTCTCACTGCTCATCACAATCTACGTCTTCGAGAAGCTGAAAATCCACCCGCACACTGCAGTGGCCGCAAAGCCCGTCGCCGCCTCCTTTGCAACAGTTATTATTCTATGGCCGTTCAAGGACCTTGTCGTCTCGCCTCTTCTTTGGATTGGCTTTGTGGCGGTGGTTGTCGCAGTCTACAGCCTTTGCGCCCTTGTGTTGAGGGCGCTTTCGCCTTCAGAAGTAAGAAGGATACTTTCCGCCGTCAGGGACAGGTAGAATTATTCCTCGACCAGCTTTCGCTGCAGAAGCTCGCGGGTGGCCTGCTCGCTGCGGTCTTTCGCGTCCTGCTTCCCGCCCCATTCCACCAGCCTGCGCATTCCTTCCTCGAAGGTTACCTTCGGCTTGAAGCCGATTCCGCCTATCTTTCCGATGTCCGCAAAGCAGTATCTGATGTCTCCGGCCCGGTACTTGTTCACGATTGTCGGCTTTATGTCCTTCTTGTAGAGCTTGGCGAGCGTTTCGGCGATTGAAAGGATGCTCGTCTGCCTTCCGCAGCCGACGTTGAAAGACTCGTAGTCCGCCCTTTTTTCCTTCATTACGAGCATGTTGGCTTCGGCGATGTCCGTCACATAGACAAAGTCCCGCGACTGCCGGCCGTCCTCGAAGATGAGCGGCGGATTGCCGTTCTTGATGCGCGATGAGAATATGGCTGCGACCCCCGTATACGGATTGTTGAGCGACTGGCGCGGTCCGTAGACGTTGAAGTATCTGAGCGCGACCGTCGGGATGCCGTAGGCCTTTCCGATGGAGTGGCACATCTCCTCCTGGTCTCGCTTGGTTATCGCGTATATGGACGTCGGCTTGACTGGCTTTTCCTCGTTTGTCGGGACCGGCGCAACGTCCCTGCCGCACTTTGGGCATTTGGCCTCCCAGTCGTGCTTTTTTAACTGCTGGACGGTTCTCAGTTTCGGATAGACGAGCCCGTGCTCCGCGCAGTTGTAGGCTCCCTCCCCGTATATGCTCATCGAGCTTGCGACGATGACCTTTTTTACCGAATTCTCCTTGTTGACGAGCACGTCAAGAAGCCTTGCAGTGCCGACAGTGTTCACGCCGACGTAATAGCCTATCCTGTACATGGACTGGCCGACTCCGACCGCAGCCGCCTCGTGGAACACGACGTCCACGTCTTCAACCGCGCTTTCGACGTCCTTCCTGACCCTTACATCACCCTTGACGAATTCGGCCTTCTTGTTCAAGTAATGCGGCTTCCTGCCCTTGTGGACCTGGTAGTCGAGGTTGTCGAGTATGCGGACGTCATGCCCGCCCTCTACAAGACGGTCGACGATATGGCTGCCTATGAATCCCGCGCCGCCGGTGACGAGTACGCGTTTGCTCATGATATCTTAATACTCTGTGTATATGTCTAAAAATAGCCTATACTGCGCAGCTTTGCTCCTTTTTAGTGTTCTGCTCCTTTTTGAAAGAAGTTGCTCCTTTTTAGACGACGTACGCTGGTTTCATTAATTATTTTAGCAGTTTATTACTCCCGTGTCCTTATCATCTTCTTCGCTTGTTACTCCCGTTTCTTGGTCGTCTTTTCCAAATCGTTTTTTTAATTGTTCATAAACTTCCTTTTGGGTATCACGTGGCGCGCGTCTAAAGCGAGCTAACAGGTTAAGTGTAGTTTCCGTCGGCATTCCGATATTTGCCTTCGCTTGATTACATGTTGAACATAAAACACGTAAATTACTTCTGTCGTCTGTGCCGCCCTGACTTTTTGGCTTTATGTGGTCTATGTGGAGTACGACTTTTCGCCTTGGATTGTATGGGTCGGAGTCGCCAGCACCAGCACCACACAACTGGCATGTAAATCCATTACGCTCAAGTATCTCCAACCGTAATTGGGGGTGTATTCCACTACTGATTCTAGGAACTCTATCAGCACTAATAAGTATATACTGACCGGATTTGAGGTCGTGTCGGTCTTTATGGGACAGAATCTGCATTCCCTCATCATCCCTTAGTTCACGTATTCTTCTAGCGTACTCACTGATTCCACCCACTTCTTTCAACATGCGGGTTTCTACGATTTCGCCTACGTGTTCCTCAAAATATGCCCGTAGTTTATCCCGTGCGCTCATTGTCAATTAAGAACTTAGACAACATCCTTTTTAACCTTTCAGGAGCTTTTGTTTGACATTCCCACACGGTTAAAACCTTCCAACCCTGCTGTTTTAACGCCCTGCGGTATTTACGGTCACGTAGTATGTTGCTCCCTATCTTGGCATTCCAAAATTGGGTATTGCTTGACGGTCGTTTTGAACGTCTACATCCCTTATGTCCATGCCAAAAACAACCATGTACAAAAATAACTTTTCGGCGGCGTGGCAATACGATGTCCGGTTTTCCAAGTATCGTTTTTACATTAAGACGATAATTGAAACCCATACCCCACAATATTCGTCTAACAATCAATTCCGGTTTTGTATCCACACCCCTGACTTTAGACATAATCTCGCTTCTTTTATCCCGACTAAACACGTCGGTCACGAAATCACCTCTCAAGCAACGATTCAACACAATCAGCAATCCGGGATGCCAGCAACGGAGGCACGGCATTTCCTATCTGCTTTGCTATCTCTATTTTTGTGCCTTTAAACACGAAATCATCCGGAAAGGATTGCAGCCGTGCTGCTTCCCTATGAGTTATCGCCCTATGTTGGACAGGGTGTATATAACGTCCCTTCTCCGGCTTAAAAAATTCGGTTCGAATGGTGACTGCTGGCTTATCCCACCACATTCTACCAAACAAATCAGTCCCCCCCGATTTCTTACGCTTCCAGCACTCCGGGGTAAGCTCCGGTGCATTTCTCTGTAAGTCAAAACGGTTCATACCCTCTCTAGGGATGGCTTTAAATCTATTTCTACTTACTTCCGTTGGATTGCGCCCGAAGTGAAGATTAAGCGGCGAAGCTTCTGAACGTATTTCCGTCCCTTCCGGTTCAGGCAAATCTCCAATAGCATCCCGGACGGTTATCCACAAGTTAGGATTTTTAACATACTCATCTCGGTTTTCAGCTAATATCTTATCATTTTTGTAGTGGGTTTTCTTAGGTGGAAACACGGATTTAGGGTCGGTAAAATTGCACCCTATTATGAACGCCCTGTACCGAGTCTGGGGAACACCGTAATCGGCGGCGTTTAGTTTAGCCCATCTAACCGAGAAACCCTTAGCTTCCGCAACTCCTAGTAACTCTCCGTGTTCGAAGGAGTCGAGAAGTTGCGGTACGTTCTCCATAACAAAAATCGTTGCACAGGATTTTTCAACCAAATCCATATATTGTCTCCATAATTGCTTACGTGGGTCGCCTTCACGATTCTTATTTAACAAACTGAAACCTTGACATGGCGGACCTCCGATTACCACATCCGCCTTAGGGATTTTTACCGAGGATTTGTTTATTACCTTGTTTATATCCTCAGATATGCAGTGTTTTCCAAAATTCTCGTTATAGGTTGCGGCTGCATAGGCGTTGAAGTCGTTAGCCCATACCGGTTTAAATTTATGATTGAAAACTTTTGTGAACCCCAACGTAAGACCGCCCGCTCCTGAGAAGGCATCAATCAACTTGAAGGTTTCTTTCTTTTTTCTAGTCATTATATAGTACCTAAATGTTAAGCATTCAATTTTCGTATAATAGGTCCGAGACGAGAAAATGCAGACTGTTGAACCCTATCAAAGAAAAGTGAGTCTATCTTGTTCTTATCTCGCATAGCCTCCACTACTTCGCGAGTATAAATGTTCCACATGCACATACCAGCTAATTTAGCATCCTTACCCCATACGTCCCCATCAACCGATTCCTTATTGAATTGCTGTGTATTATGATACTTCTTATCCGGGTGGTAAGATAACGGCACATAACCATCTTCTTTCCTAGCAGATACAATATTGTTAAATTTTTCAGGTATTAGTGTTATAGGGTGTAACGCAGCTCTATGAGTTGGGCGTTTACCCCGTGGGGGTATATACGCTTCATAATTAGAGATGTAGTCCGTAAAGAAGTCGAATTTAGCCCCTAGTAGGCAGTAACCAAAACCACCACTATTCAATAATCCAATAATTTTTGGGGGATAATCATTTTTTATTTCATAGAGGACTTTTAGGAAAAACTCAAAATTGTTTAGAGCATGTTCCCCGTAGGTCAAATCAGATAGTTTCTTAGCATCATTCAACTTAAACACGGTAAGGGGGGTAGGATTATTTGTATCGGCTATATAATTTAAAATCATTTGGATTGTTGGCTTATCTTGAAACGTTGAGGCGTCTATATTGAAAAATGTTGCAGTATCCCATGATACAAGCTCTTGAGCATCCTTATTGACTTCAATAGCTATTTTTGCCAACTCTTGGCAGTACGTGAGAGAAATAAAGGGAGATGGAGGTAAGAAAATATCTGCGTTTTTGTCCTTTTGTAATTTCGCATTCCAGATGATTAACTTAGATAGCGTCTCTTGGGTTATTCCCTCTGAATTAGGTTTAGAGAGCGTTTCCCAAAATTGAGAATGACATTCATCTAAACTATCCTTTTCACACCTGTTAAGCTTTTGAAAGTATCTTTCAACGTAACTTGGAATGGATTTTAACTTAAGAAATCCGATTGTATATCCGTTGTATCTTTTACGATAGAAATTTGTGCAGGGGTCAATGAATCTCAACCAACCATCCATGTACCGTAATGCATTCTCATCACTTTTAATAGTTATTGGACTCGGTGATTGATTTTGTGTTACCTTTTTCGTAAGTCCCCCGAATATTCGTTCTTCATCGAAAACTCTATAAGTTACGGCTTGTACTCGGTCTACAAAATAATGTTCATCATTACTTTTTTTTATAGTTTCAAGCAGTAGTTCAACATCATTCTTGCTGGTAGGTACAAAATTTACGAAGGGTGTGTGAACTAACTTTCCATTAACTTTAATGCTATTGGATTGTAGTTTATGAGCTTGGAACTCAACCTCAGTTTGAAGTGTTTTCATTTTTTCTATTCATTCCTGATAGCTTTTCTGTTCTCCTCCACACTATCCAAAAAGTTTAGGAAATTAGGATAATCATGTTTTTTAATAAGAATACTACCCCCAGATACGGTATTCGGAGTTAGGTCTTCAATGTATATGAACTCCCCAAAATTATTGTTCAAAAATGTGGCGCGATACTGATTTCCGGTATCAGTTTTGGTTTCTATTTGACCTTCCGGGTGGACAACACGCCCATTTGGAAAATACATGGATAATCTACCACGTCGTATCTTATACCCTTTTCTTGTAGCGACAATCTTTTCGAGATGCTTTATTATTGTGGGTCTAGTAAACGGGGTATTCAAACTAACGTCGGATATTGTTACCCCGTTTGTGTTTATCATTAAAATTTCCTCAATCTTCCTTGCCACATACTCCTCTTGGTCTTGTGGAGATAATGACCTATACTTTTCGGGCGGTAATATCCTTGGAAAGATTACATTATAGTCCATCTTTGTATTTAATACTAGTATCCAATGCTTAAAAAGCATTATTTTTTCAAAATCGGTGGTTAGATAGTGCATGTGGGTGCGTATGAAGTTATATTTAATACTGTTGATAAACAGAAGTATATATCAGTTGTATTTAATACCTTGCCCTAATTACGCATCACGCTTTTTTCGTGGTTTATTCCAGTATGGGCTTTTACATTTTAGGTTTGGACATACCGTAGGAGGTTTGTCGTTTCTAGGCTTCCATTTGTGTCCGCACCGTAGGCATTTTAGTTCTTCCGTGAATGTGTGTCCACATTTAGGGCATTTTGTCATTAGTTATCACCTATGTTCAACGGTTAATAGTATATACTTATGGGTATATAAACACCATAGTTTCTATTATATACCGATAAGTATATATACTTATAAGTATATAATATAAGTAGAGGAAAACAAAGATGGAAGCACGAGAAATACGGGGGATACAAATCGCCGAGAAAGGCGGTCTTGAACAGACAAAACACGGCTGGATTGTTCCAGCACAATGGGGAAGCGGGCATTACTTTGTCCAGCGTAAGGGAGGACGTTATGTATGCGACTGTCCAGATTGCCAGACAAGAAATTTGACATGCAAACACACCTACGCAGTAATGCACACCATACAGAAAACCACCGACACACAGGGCAACACCACAGTAACCGAAACCAAGAAGGTTACCTATTCCCAAAACTGGAAGGCTTACAACAAAGCTCAGACCGGCGAGATAACGAGCTTTGACGAACTGTTGAAAGACCTTGTGGAAAACGTGGAAGAGCCTATTAGAGACCCTTCCCTTATTGGGCGTAAGCCATTAACCCTTAGAGACGGCTTATTCTGCTCTATACAGAAGGTTTACTCGCAACTTTCCAGCAGGAGGGCATACACCTTATACAAGAACGCCAGCCAGAAGGAGCAGTTAAACAAAGTGCCGAACTTCAACGCCATAAACAAGTTCCTAAACCGAGAGGAAATAACTCCGTTACTACATCAATTACTAACCCTAACCGCCTTACCTTTAAAGAGTGTTGAGACGACCTTCGCCCCTGATTCAAGCGGTTTTAGGACTACTCAGTTTAACCAGTATTGCGTGGAAAAACACGGCACAAAGAAACAGCACCATTGGGTTAAGGCGCATATCCTCGTAGGTACGAAAACCAACGTAATAGCTTCCGCACAAATCACGCCGGAAAACGGCGCAGACTGCCTACAATTCAACCCTCTTTTAACCGAAGCCTACAACGGCGGGTTTACGATAAAAGAAGTAGTCGCAGACAAGGCGTATACAAGCCGCGAGAACTACAACCTAGTCAACGAACTAGGAGCGACCGCTTACCTGCCGTTCAAGAGTAAAGACGGTGGTAAAAGCAGGGGTTCGGTAACATGGAAGCGCATGTATCACTACTTCATGCTAAACCGTGATGAGTTCATGCAACACTACCACCAACGCTCGAATGTTGAGAGTGCTTTCAACATGATAAAGGCAAAGTTCGGCGACAAACTGAAAAGCAAAAACTACAAAGCACAGGAAAACGAAATGCTATGTAAGTTGATAGCCCATAATATCTGTGTACTAATCCAAGAAATGCACGAATTAAAGATTAAACCAGATTTTAAGCCTGATTTATAAAAAATTAGGCACTACACATACTTTTAAACGAATAAATGCACTAATAAGATAATTGAAATGTAATTATAGTAAAATGATGTCAAAATACTATTGTAAAAAAACGGAAGGTGAAATGATAGAAAATTTTTTAGAGATAAGTAAAAGTATCAAATCTTCTAACTTTGCCAATGACCAGTACCTAACGAAAATGATTATACTCACTATGACCGCTTCACTAATTGAACATAATTTAATAGATTCATTTAAAAGAGTAGATTCGTCTTTCAGCAATATTCGTTAATATGGCCCAAGATAATAAACCAAATGTGGTTGAAGAAAATAAATTAGTTGAAGTTGTTAATAACGGAGAATCTAAGAATCCAGATAGTATAGACGCACCTGACCTTCCTAAAGAAGTAAAAGAAGTTATGTCTTTTATGATGCAAGCATCATCAGGACCAGTACCTCTCGAAATATTAAAAAAAGTTAGTCCAGAGCATATATCCAAAACATTAGACCTTGCAGGCAGACAACAGGAGATACACTCACAACATGGATTTTCTATTAGAAAATATGTATTTTGTACATTGGTACTAGCTATGATATTTATTATTACTTTGATTTATTTACTGAAGGACCAAAATACAGAATTATTAAACCAGATAATGACCATCCTAGTAATTTTTGCAGGGGGTTTTGGTGCGGGTTATGGTTATTGTAAACAAAACAAGTAAAATCTTATTTTATACTCACGTATCTTCTGCTCCTTTTTATCTTTGTCTGCTCCTTTTTGGAATAAAGGAGCATTAAAAAGGAGCAAAGCTATACTGCGCCCCCCATGCCGATAAGGCCTACGCCCGCGACTATGAGGACGACGCCCAGCCACTTCCAGAATCCCATACTCTCCTTAAGTATCCTCACAGATAGGATGCAAATCCACACATAGCTCAAGGCCACCAGGGGATAAAGGACTGAAAGCTCGCCGCCCTTCAGGCCGACGATGAAGAAGAGGGACGAGAGGCCGTACAGGAGGAATCCGTAGATAAGGTCGCGGTTGCCTGCGAGCTTTCTTGGCGAGAACTCAAGCCGTCCTGAGCCCTTCTTGAGGTATATCGAGCCGAACGCCCCCAGCAGGCTCGCGACGATTATCATCGCAACCGCCCAAGGCTCTGCATTCATCTCCCAGCCTCCCGCTGCCGCGCCGCGGCCCTCGCGCTCCCTATGCCGACGCAGCTTACGCCGAGGACGACTACGACCACGCCCGCCCACTTTACGGTATTCATCGAGTCGGTCGCGAAGATATATGGCGAAAGGATGCTGACCCAGACGAAATTCAGTGAGTATATCGGATAAAGCACTGACAAATCGCCGTACTTCAACGCGACGATAAGCATGACCGCCCCGACAATGTACAAAAACCAGCCGGCAAGCAAAGGAAGATTAGACAATTGCGCAATCAAATCTAGGCTAAGATTACCCGACCCCATCTTGAGGAGAATCTGGCCGCTCGAAGTCAACAGCGTGCTCGCCAGCACGATAGCGACAGCCCACTTGCTCTTGTCCATGTTAATGCGCGTATTTTATTTAAGCGCGGCAGGATAAAACATTCCGCAACCGGCTTTTATGGTGGCATAACTTGCATTTCCCGCATGCAGGCCGGCATGAAATGCATCAATACCAGCCATGTTTTTACACTAAAAATCCGTATACTAAACGGCTAGCGTCAAGTAAATGAGCACTACAACAGTACAACCGGGCGGAGGAATGGAAGGGCGCAAGCCGCCCGGACCCGGCCTCCCGCCGTCAATACAGCTCAAAGAAGTAATCCACCACGGCGAGCATTTCCAAGTCTACGAAGGAGCGGGCCGTTCAGGGGACATAACCACGATAGGATGCCGTTCCGACTTGCTTCGCGCTGGAGACCATCTGGCAATATACGTCGGGCAAGGCCATCGCGTCATATCCCGGGCGAAGAGCGAGGAGGGGTCGGGAATAGGGGCGTCAGGGCTGGTTGCCAGATACCTCCTCCAAAAGGGCGTCTTGGGAGAGGGCACATTAATCGCGGCATCGGCGAAGATACGCCCCGAAAGAGTCCGCGTGAGCATCGTCAGGGAAGGCTTGCATGACGTGTTCATACTGGACATGCAACATGGCGATGCAAAAGAAGAGAAAATAACATCAGTCCTGGCAGACATCAACATAAACCGGAACCGAATACGCCTCGACTCCAACCAATTCAAGCCGAAATAGGAAAGCCGCCATCATTGGGAGTATAATAACACAAAAAGCCCGTATACTAAACACCCCCCTTTTAAAGAATGGCACATAAGACAAGACGGCCGGGCGAGCATGAACCCAATAAGGCTCGCATTGCCGGCCCTCAGGATGCGGGCAGCCTTCCTCCCGGATTCCAGTTCGACATTAAGGTGGACCCCAAGGACGTCGTCCTCGTGGGAAAAAAACCGCAAGAAATGGCCGACTCGGCGACGGGCTTCATGGGGTTGTGGAAGGGGAAATGGTACGTCTCATCGGCGGGGACGACGCACGCTGAAAGCGGTATGGCCGTACTCCGCCGCCTGCGGGATGTTGGGGCCAAGCCGCCGGATCACTGGGAACTGCTCGAAGAGACCGCCAGGTTCAACGTCGGGTTCGACGGTCCAGACAGGGTGTTCTACCTCGAACGCCCTAAAGACAACTATAAGTTCAAGACAGCGGCCGAAGTTCTGAAAGCATTGGGCGTTGGCGAAGAAAGCATACGGCACGACCCGAAGATACTAAGCGCGAGAGAGGCATAGGCGAATTAAACGGAAGATGGCGGGAAAGACGAGGCAGGGCGGCGGAAGGCAGCGGCATGACGAGCCGGAATTCCCTGAATCAAAGCATGTGACATCCTACAGGTTTCAAAGCGCTTTCGCCGAAGAAGAGGGCGTAAAAGTAACGGCCTTTGAAGGGCTGGGCTCTAAAAAGAAGGACATCATCGCCGTCGGCAAGATGCCTGACAAACTTACATCAAGCGACAATGTCTGCGTTTTCCAGCACGGCGGCCGGCGCTTCATATCCGCCCACGGGCTGCACCACACACGGGCTTCAGCCTTGATATGCGATTACATGCGCGCGAAGTCGGCAGAGCAAGGGATTTCAGGAGGCACAACGCCTTTCAGACAATCCTTCGATTTATTCCAGCATGTGGCGAACAACAGCACAAGGCTTCTTGTCGAGATGGACGGGCCTGAAAAGACATTCATAATAGACGGCAGGTCGAACGACCCGAAGGCCAGAAAGGCCGCCGGATTGCTGGTAGACCTTGGGATAGACAGGAAGAGCATTGAATACAACCCCGGCAAATTCAAGCCGAAGGTAATGGTTTAAAATGGCGGGAAAGACGAGGCAAGCCGGAGGGCGTGAAAGGCATGAAGAGCCTGAGATGCCGGAGTCTAAGGCAATCACAAGGCTTCCGAAAATGTGGTTTTCAGGCGACGTCATGGTCTACGAGAACCAGGGTCCAAGAAAAGACATCGTGGTAATCGGCTACCGTCTGGAAGAAATTGAACCGGATTATATAGTGAGCGTGCACACCGACCGCAAGAACCGCTTCATCTCATCCTCAAACGAGCCGGGGCACATGCGCTGCGCGATGCAGATAGAAGAATACGCGCATCGGAAAGAATTGAAAGGCCTATGGTACCGGCAGAAGGTTCAAAAGGAAAGCATCAGGGTGAAACTCGGCATGGACGGGCCGGACAGGACGTACACGCTTGACAGCAAGCCGAACAATCCCGCCGGAGTCAGGGCCGCAAAGGTGCTGGAAGACCTTGGCGTGAACAGGAAAATGATAAAATTCAATCCGAAGGAATTCCCGCCGATAGTGATAGCATAAGAAAGATGACCGAAAAGACGATTCAAGACGGCGGAATGTGGGGGCAAGACACGCCCAAGCTTCCGGAGTCAAAGGCAGTCACCCAGCTTTCAAGGGGCGCCAGGGTGTATGAAAACCAAGGCCGCGGTGGGGACATCACAGTCATCGGATTCAGGCTGGATGAATTGAAGCCGGCCTACATCATAAGCGCGTACGCCGTAGGCAAGGACCGCATATTGTCCTCCATAAGCGAGGGGACTCACACCCGCAATTCAAGCCAGATAGCCGAGTATGGGCGCATGAAAGGTTTGGACGGCCTTTGGGACTTCATGCAAGCGCAGATAAAAGGTGTAAGGGTGAATCTTAGCCTGGAAGGACCGGACAGGATTTATAGCCTAGATAGCAAGCCCGACGATGAAAAGGGTTTGAGGGCTGCGAAGGTTCTTGAAGACCTTGGCGTTGATAAAAAACACATTAAATTCGATCCGCGGGAATTCCATTCGCTGGTTGTTGGATAGCAGGATGACTGAAAAGACCATACAGGACGGCGGGCTGGGGCAGAGGCATGCTGCGCCAAAGCTCCCTGACCTTAAGCCCGTCACTGAAATCATTGTCGGCGCTTCCAATACAAGATGGAGCGTACATGAAGGCCTTGGAGGCGATAAGGACATTGTGGTAATCGGCCAAAAGCCTGATGGGATGGAAGGCCCGAGGCAGGGCGTAATCTATCCATGGGCGGGCTTTCGCTTCCTATCCAGCCGGGGCGTAGACCATCCCGCGGCAGCATGCCTGATAGACAGCTACGCGCGGGAAAAGGGCATCAGGCGGCCTGACTTGGAAGATCTCATGTTCAAGAGCATCCGGTTCGACGCAGGCTTTGACGGACCGGATTTGGTCTTCACAGTAGACTTGAAGCCCGGCGACACCAAAGCAGTTGAGGTTTTTGCGATGCTGAATGAATTGGGCGTTTCGAAAGACAGGATAAGGTTCGACCCCTCGCAGTTCAAGAGGAGGTAAGCGATGGTAGAGAAGACGATACAGAATGGCGGAGGAGGACATCATGGCGAGTTCGAGCCTCCGAAGAGAATGCCCATCACGTCCCTGACCGTGGACAATGAGCCTGTCGACATCTTCGAAGGCCAGGGCCAGAAGGGCGATATCGTGGTCATCGGCGAGAGGTTCGACCGTCTGGGGCCGGCCGACGTGGGTAGGATTTTCATAGGCGACAAAACGCGAGTACTCTCCACCACTAGCGGCTTTCATGGGAGGAACCTCCGCTTGATAAACAGGTACCTGATGGAGACTGAAGGGCTGTCAAATGACGCCGACCCCATGGTTATAGCCGGGAAAAGCGTAAGGTTTAACGTCACAATGGACGGGCCGGAAAAAACGTTCATACTTGACAGCATTGAAGGCAGCCCGAGGGCCGAGAAGGCCGTAAAGGTCCTTACAGACCTCGGCGTTAAGAGGGAGCGGATAATGCTTGACAAAAGCCAGTTCAGGTCAACGATACTCTAAAATGGCAACCACGCAGTTGAAAGCCAGGGCGGCCGCGCCGCATAGGGATGCTTTGATGGATTATAATCCTCAGGACTTGGTCTACAACAGCCTGAGCCCTGAGCGGAGGGAGATGTTCCACAAGAAACGCAGGATTCTCATCATTGACGACATGGCGTCCACCTGCAAAAGGCTGCACGCCGACCTGTCCAAGATTTATCCGGAAGATTCGGGCAACGCCGTGGAATACGAGACCGACCCCATCAAAGCAAGGGATAGAATAATCGCATCCAAGCAGGCCGGCAGGCCGTATGACGCGCTCGTCCTCGACCTCTTCATGGAGGGGTTGCAGGGCGCCCAGCTGATGAAGGACATACACACGGCCGGCGCATTCGTGCCCGTCGTAATAAACACGGCCTCCATGATGGACCCCGTGGTGTCTGGGATTGCAAAGCAGTTCGATGAATTCCGGACCCGGAAGGCGATGGAAGACTGGCACGCGAGGAACAGAAAGCATTTCCCAAGGCCCGTCCTGTTCCACGACAAGCTGGACGGCACGCTTTCAAGCCTGACCGACATGCTGGACGTCGCCATGCTCGTAGGCCGGCAGGGTTTGGGCGACACCGACGCGTTTCTGCGGGAGTTCAACCCCGCTCTCGTTGAGAAATGGGACTTTTCCGCCGAGGTGACCCACAAGATTGCTGAAGAGACGCACAACTGCGCGGTCGAGGTTTCAGGCATCCTAAAGGAAATGGGCAGGGAATTCCCGGGCTTTAAAAAGACCGCATGGTGGAAAAGGAGCCAAGGCCGCGTGGTGGAAACCCTCAGGGAGTTCGGCGGCGTATCCTTCAGGACGACATACGCCGGAAAACCGGAGGAAACCGGCAACCGCCTGCACAGGCTCGCCAACCTCATGGTATTCATCAACGGCCCGGACGCTGAAAGGCTGGCAATGGAAGGCGTCGGAGAATACGCCCGCAATCCAAAGTTCAAGGATGCCGTGGCCCTGTGGAACGAGTCCGTGCGGGGTCCCTACCGGATGATATCCCAGCTCTTCGCAGGCTACCGGGAGCACTACAAGCCAGAGGTGAACGTGCCAGTCTTCGTCAGGGAACTGGTGGGGGGTGCCGGAACGGTCGAATCGCCTTATGAAAACCTTGTGGTCCACGGCGACAAGCAGTCGCTCCAAGAGCTGGTCAGCGTGCCCGTGCAGGTCGCGAAAAAGCGCGTGGCAGACAATCCTGGTTCGAGCATGAAAGTCAGGATAGACTACACCAAAGACATCGCCGGAAGCAAGATGCTCCGGGAAGACGAGCGCTCGAGGCTTCAGGGCATTGGCTGCGGCCGCTGCTGCCTCGTTGAAGTCACGGACGACGCTCCGTCGCCCGCCAGCGTGGACAAGGCCTACGGGGACTTTATCTACAAGCTGGGCGGGGCTAAAGAAGCCGGTGTTGCAATACACAGCGTCGAGAATCCAAAGAAAGGCGGCTTGAAGATGAGGATTCTTCTGAACCTTGACGCGAAAAGACAGGAGTAGTCACTTCTCAGGCTCGGCCAGCCTGAAGTACATGTGGAATCTCGTGCCTTTCCCAACTTCGCTTTCGACATTACAAGTGCCGTCAAGCTTTCCGATGTACCTCTTCAGGAAATACAATCCGAATCCCGTCCCGCCCCTGCGGGTCGTGAACCCTGACTCGAACATCCTCTCCAGATTCTCAGGCGCTATTCCCGGACCGTTGTCGTTCACGCTGACTTCTGCGACATAATCATCCCTCTTGAGGCCGAGTTTTTCGAAGTATTGTTGGGATTTATAGTCCAGCTCCGAGACCCTGCGCTTGTCCAATACGACCTCCACCTTCCCGCCATCCCTTCCCTTGACGGCCTGCAGCGCGTTCATTATAGGCTGCTCGATGACATGCTGCCCCAGCATTTCCGGTGATTTTATCATAAGCTTTTCCTCAGACAACCGGTGGTCGCATCTGGAGAAATCCCTGGTGCATTCAAGGAAGAAATGCAGGTCGGTTACATGAGTCTCTCCCTTGAGGCACCGGGGCATGTAGAGCATGTGGGCAAGCTTGTTCGCCATCTCCTTGAAGGAGAATATCTCCTTGACAAGGTCGGATCTGCCATCGAAGACTGGATTAATACCTTCTCTGTCTGGCGAGCGCGTCAATGCCTTTGCCGTATCACCCACCCACCCGAATAATCCCGCCAGATTGTGCCTCCTTGCCGCCCCAAGGTCGTCTTTGTCCTCGGCGAGCTTTTCAGTTGAATAATTCCCGCTTGTAATCTCCATAAAAGCCTTGTTAAAATCCCTCCAAGCCTCGGTTTTCATTACATCCGGCACCTCGGCCACAACCTTCCGCCTGAGCCCCCTCGTTTTCTTCGCCAGGAACTTCGTCATCTCCGAAAGCTCTTCGATGTACTCGGTCCTGTCGCCGGCGTCAAACAAGACGGGCTTGAATTTAGCAACCGCCTGCTGGAAGCCGGTCCAATCAGTCTCCCCTCCGGTCACCATAACGGCCTCGAGCGAGCGCGAGAGCAGTTCGGGCGAGTAGCCCGGGCCGTATTTCAATACGAAGCGCGCGGGCACGCCGTCGGATTTTCTTGCGAGGGTCTTCGCCAGGTCCTTCAGCCCTTGCGGCGTCTTGACGTCGGAAAGCATGGCATCAAGCCTTCCGAGCTCTGCAATCCTTTTCTCGACCTCGTCAGTCCTAAGCTCGTCTATCTTGGGGAGGAGCTGGCATTGTATCGCTTTTGCATGGCTTGCGGAATGTATCACGACCGGGCAGAGCAAATCCGCCTTGCTTATGTCGCGCAGCAATTCATCGCCGTTCTTGCCGGGCATGCGAAGGTCGAGTATTATGGCATCGTAGGGCCTGCCTGCCTGTTTCGTTACCTTCATGCGCGCGACGGCATTCAGGGGATTAGACTCGATTTCTATGGCATTCCCCATTGACGCGGGGAAGAAACGCGTAAGGTCGCTCTGAACGTCTTTCGCCGTCGGCTCGAAGTCGTCTATTATGAGAATCCTTTTGCCAGTGTGCAGGCGCTTAAGCGGCTCCGAAACAAACTCAAGCGGGCTTCTGCCTGCTTCAACCGCCTTCAACAGCATTTCAGCCACCTGGCCTGCAGGAGGCCTGACGACCGCGGCCTTGCGGGGCCGGTCTGCTACCGTTGTTGGCATGTTATACTCAAGGGTAGGATGAGTTTATTAACGGCATCGTGTTGCGTTCCTGCATGGTCTGGCGGATTTATTTATCCCCTCTTTCATATATTACCTTACCTTATCATACATTTTTGAAAATGGGCAGGGAAAGGCTTACAATAACGCTCCGGGACGACATGCTGAAGAAGGTCGACGGCATGGTCGACAACATCAGGATACGCAACCGATCGCACGCAATCGAAGTCCTGTTGAGCCGCGCGTTAAGCACGCGGAGCATCAGCCACGCGGTGCTATTGGCCGGCGGGAAGGGGACGCGTATGCGCCCGTTCACCTATGAAATCCCCAAGCCCATGATTCCAGTACAGGGCAGGCCGCTGATACAGCATTTGGTCGAGCTGCTCAGAAAGTACGAGGTGCAGGAGATTGTGTTCTCAGTCGGCTATATGAAGGACAAAATCCGGGAGTATTTCGGCAACGGCTCGAAGTTCGGCGTCAACATAACCTACACCGAGGAGGACCATGAGCTCGGGACCGCAGGGCCGTTGAACTTCCTGAAGGACAAGCTGACCGACACATTCCTGATGCTGAACGGCGACGTCCTCGCCAACATCGACCTTAAGGACTTCGCATCGTTCCACAAGGAGAAGAAGGGGATTGCCACAATCGCACTGACGGGCGTGCCAGACCCTTCAAGGTTCGGCGTCGCCAGGCTGAAGGGCGACAACATACTCGAATTCATAGAAAAGCCCGCGCCGGGCAAAGAGCCATCAAGCCTTATTAACGCCGGCGTCTACCTGCTGGAGCCGGAAGTCTTGAAATACATCCCGGCCGGACGGGCGATGATGGAAAAGGACGTCTTCCCGAAACTTGCTAAAAAAGGCCTGCTGTACGGCTACCACTTCGACGGCCAGTGGTTTGACACGGGCACGCCGGAGTCCTACGAGCTCGCGATAAAAAACTGGAAGGGAGTAATCTAGATGACCGTCTTTCGGGCTTATGACATACGGGGCGTCTACGGGAGCGAAATAACCGAAAGCCTTGCCGAGTCCATCGGGAAAGCGTTCGGCTCAACGTTAAAAGGCACAGTCGTCGTAGCGCGCGACAACCGGCTCAGCGGCGAATCACTGTCAAAAAGCCTTGCTGACGGCATTCTTTCCACTGGGGCAAACGTCGTCGACATAGGCATAGTGCCCACACCGCTCGCCTATTTCGCCGCCAACCGCTGGGAGCACGCGAACTGCGTCATGGTCACGGCCTCCCACAATCCATCGGAGTACAACGGCTTCAAGTTCGTCCGAAACTACGGGGCGCTATCCGGCGAGGAAATCCAGGAGCTCAGGAAGCTGATAGAATCGGGAAAATACCGAACCGGCAGAGGAACGCTCTCGGCAAAAGACGCAGTCCCCGAATACGACGCCTACCTTAAAGCGCGCATCAAGCCGAAAAGGCCGCTTAAGGTCGTCATGGACTCCGGCAACGGCGTTGCAGGGCTCGTCGCCCCCGGTTTGTTTCGCGCGCTCGGCTGCGAGGTGGTCGAACTCTACAGCGAGCCCGACGGGAACTTCCCGAACCACCATCCAGACCCGACAGTGGACGACAACATGAAAGACCTTATCAACGCTGTCCAAAAGGAGAAGGCGGACTTCGGAATCGGCTTCGACGGCGACGTCGACCGCGCCGGCTTCATAGACGACAAGGGCAGGATACTGCGCGGCGACCAGGCGCTCATACTCTTCGCAAGGGAAATACTGAAAAAACACAAAAAGGCGAAAATCATCTACGAAGTCAAATGCAGCCAGGCCGTCGAAGAGGAGATACTAAAAGACGGGGGAATCCCCATACTGTACCGGACGGGCCACTCCTTCATAAAGAAAAAGCTGAAGGAAGAGCATGCGCTCCTCGCAGGCGAGATGTCGGGCCACTTCTACTTCGCCGACGGCTACTACGGATTCGACGACGCGATATACGCCGCCGCAAAGATGGCGGAACTGCTGTCAAACACCCGGAAAAAACTGTCCGAACTGGTCGACGAGATGCCGCAATACTACTCGACCCCTGAAATAAGAATCGAATGCCCGGACGAGCGAAAATTCCAAATCGTTGAAGAAGTCTCGGCCGAATTCCAGAAAACCAACAAAGTCAACACCATAGACGGCGCACGCATCCAGTTCAAGGACGGATGGGGCCTCATAAGGGCCAGCAACACCCAGCCCGCATTAATCCTGAGGATGGAAAGCAAGACAAAAAAAGGGCTGGAAGAGATAAAGGCGGAGATAGAAAAGGAAGTGAAAAAACACCTTAACTAAAAAGCATCAGCACTCTACCGGCATGCCCTCATGCAATACGACGTTATGCCGCCATAAAACCGGTTGTATTAAGCCCAAAAATCCTATTCATCTACCATGTGATGACAAATATACTCTGACGCCTTGCGGCATATGATGAGACTTATGAGTGCTGAATAAACTTTTGCCAGCATGAAAATGCTGGCAAAAATTTTAATGAAAAAGAAAGAAAATGTGCCCTTCTGGCACATGCACCTTGCGAAGGTGTACAAAGAAAAGAAAGAAAAATAATGGAGCCGGGCAGGGAGTTTGCAGCCTATCATAAAAAGCTGCTGGGCCGGGAGTATGAAGCGTTTTTAGGCAGCATGCGGTCTATTCCAAGGCATGCCCTCCGGGTGAACACGCTCAAGGCTAATGCGGCGCAGGTTGAGAAATTCCTCTATGAGAACCGAATCGACTTTGCAAAGGTTCTGTGGTGCAAGGATGCCTACTGGGTTGATGCCGAGACGGCCGGCTTTATGGAGCACCAGTTCGGATTCTATTACATACAGGACGCTTCGTCGCTGTTGCCGTCAATAGCATTGGAGCCTAAAGCCGGCGAGAGCGTGCTGGACTTGTGCGCGGCCCCGGGCAGCAAGACGACGCATATCGCGGCCTTGATGGAGAATTCCGGCATGCTCGTCGCGAACGAGCAGGACTACCGCCGGATTCGCGCGCTCGTATACAACGTCCAGCGCTGCGGCGTCTCGAACGCGGTCGTTACCATGCAGGACGGGGTGAAATACGACCAGTACAAGGAAACGTTCGACAAGATACTCGTCGACGCGCCGTGCAGCGACGTCGGCCGGACCGGCATTAACAACGACATACCGAGGGCGTGGTCCTTCGGCCGCGTCCTGCGGCTCTCATCGCTCCAGAAAAGGCTGGCTTCAGCGGCCTTTCGGCGCCTGAAGGAGGACGGCGTGTTGGTCTACTCGACCTGCACGACGTCTGTCGAGGAGAACGAGCAGGTCGTCGAGCACATCATCTCGGAGAACAAGGACGCCCGAATCGAGCGGATAAAATACGAAGGCCTTAAGTCTAAGAAAGGCCTGACCGACGGGACGTTCGACTGCATGCGGATTCTTCCGCATTACAACGGCACCGGCGGCTACTTCATCGCCAGGATAAGAAAATGCGCAAAGAACTAGACAAGAAAGAAAAGGAAGAGCTGGCAAAAAAGGTTGAAGAACAATACGCTTTCAAGATAGACCTGGCGCTGGGATACCACCTTAAGGACGAGAAGGAAGGCCAGAAGATATTCCTCTACACCGGCGAAAGGATGCCGGCAGTACCTCCCGCATGGGTCGGCCTGCACTTCGGCACGCTGGTAGAAGGCCAGTTCTGCCCGTCAATCGAAGGCGCCATGCTGATGAAGGAAGCAAGCAAGAATGTCATTCAAGTCGGCCGCAAGGAGATGGAAGAGCTCATGAAGGGCGGCGAGATAGAAGACAAGGCAGGCCTTAAGGGATACGTCATCGCAAGGACGGGGGAAATGGCCTGTCCGGTAGTGGCAAGGGAAGGCAGGCTTGCGAGCATGACGCCTAAGTCAAGGCGGATATAATTGTCCTCCTACTCCATTTCGAAGACTTCCTCTACTCTCGTCTTTTTCAGCGCTTTTGCTATGCCGTATGCGAGCATGAGAGAGGGGTTGTACCTGCCTTGTTCGAGGCTTATTATGGTCTGGCGCGTCACGTCCACACTATCGGCCAGCTGTTGCTGGGTCATGCCGAGGGCTTCCCGGAGTTCCCTTATCCTCGTTTTCACATCTTCCTCTCAAGGTGTATGTTTGACGCCGCCTTGACCAGCGCGCCGGCGATGAGGGCCGCTATGAGGAAGGGGTCTACCTGCAGCGTCTGGCTTGCTGCGCTTGATGCGGCCTGGTAGCCTACTCCAATCGCTATTATCGCGACCATGGCCCATGCGCTGTTTCGTTCGGCCATTGCTTCTATCTGGGTTTCGCGCTCGTCTTTTTTGAGTTTTCGCATGATGTCGAGCATGTCCGTGCCGAATACTAGTATCCAGGCGAGGTTGGCTGCGAATATTGTTTCGCCGTTCGCGCCGAGCATTTGCAGCACGAACAGGGGGGCTATGATGACGAGGATGTAAAGCCATCCCTGCCATGTCTTTGGGGTCAGGCCCCATCCGCCGTATTTCCTCCTTTGGAACCATTCTGGTTTTCCTAGCATTTTTTGTCACCTCTGATTATGTAAAAAATATATTACACGTACGTGTATATAAATGTAAAAAATAGTTTACATCAGCTAAGCCGTACGAACCACGCGGCAAGCAAAGACTCGCACTCTAATCCCTTAATTTATAGACGACCATGATTTTGGCCCCGTCGACCTCAATCGCGTAAAATTCATTCGTGTAGTTGTAATCATATCCCCACCTGAAGTTGGTCAGGAAGTATTTCGCGTATTTTTGGTCTACATAGCGTATCCTCTTCCTGTCGTCGGGTTTCAGGATAAGCTGGTTTACTCCGCCCGGCCAGTTATCTACAGAAATTTCAACTAATTCCGACTTGTCGCGTTCCATGATGTATTCAATCGCCTCCCTGTAGGAAATCCCCCACATGTCGTACTCTAAATACCCTTTCACTGATTGAACGCCGCCAACAAGCTGGTTGAAGTAGACGTTCTGGTAAGGGTGGCTTCGGACCATGAATGCGGCCACGCTTGAGACGTCAAGCAGTATCACTGCCAAAAAAGACGCCATGGCCAGCCTGTACGCCCTGCCGCTGAACCGGCTCCGGATGAAGGACAAGGCCCTGCGTAAGCCCATCAAGGCCAATATGACGAATGAGGGGTAGATGAAAAACAGGTGCCTCCAGCCTCCGTAGACTGCGAGATTAAGCGCCAAGACCGCTATAACGGGCATTGAAAACATCAGTATTACAATCAACTCATCCCTTTTCCCGCGGTCGGCCAGGAATCCCAAAGGGTTTTTAACCAATGAAAAAACAGATGACGAAAACCCGATGATAAAAAGCGCGGTATACGTCACCGGGATTGTGATAACCATCCACAGCGGGATGTAATGCCATGGGCGGTTATAGACGTCTATATACTCCCCCCGGTACAGGAACGTCTCATTAAACCTTGTGAATTCTACTGAACTCTTAAGGGCATACGCGAAATGGCTGGCCGTGTTGCTCCAAAGGTAAGGCCAAAGCATCATGACGAATAAGGAAGATAGCATGGCGTAAGAAATAAGGCTGATGTGGATTGGCATGCCTTCCTCATTAGTGCGTTTTTTGCAGCCATCAAGCGCCAAGAACAGGGCGGAAAGAAGGGCTATAAACAATCCCGCAATCCGTGTGCAGATGGCGAAGGCTGACGCAAAGGCATGGAAGACCAGCCACGGCAGGCTCCTATGCTCTAGGAAGCGGAAGAATGTGTAAGTCGATATGAGCAATGCGGACATGAAGCCGATGTCCTTTGAATTGTAGAAAGAGTCCGCGAATATCCTCGGGCTGACCACCAGAAAGACGCAGCCGAGTAAAGCGAGCTTCCAGCTTCCGAAAAAACGCCTGCACAGCAGGTAAAAGAAGAAGACCGAGACGTAAAAGAAGAGGAAGGTGCAAAGGTGCCTCATGAAGTAAACATCCCTCAAGACCGAAAGCCCCATGGCCTTTTCAATGATGACCAGCGGCAGCTCAATGGCAACGCCGTAATCGCGCCTGTAATAAGTAAGCAAAGAGTTATCCCCATTAAAGACATAGTAAAACGAATAAAAGCCCTTCTCCCGGTTAAACACTTCATCAGTCGAAAGGCCGTAGTCCCTGAACACCTCCAGGCCGATTAATAAAAAAATCAGGAAAAAACTTCCCACAGCCAAACGCTCGAAGGCGACGTCCCTAGACTGGCAGACCATGGCAATACCCTTAACCATTTAATCCCCCTGTTAAAAAGGAAGGCCGTCAAAATAATCCTGCCGCGCCGCGCTTCCTATTTATCCTCGTCTTTCGCATTTCTTTTTAATGAAGGCAAAGCATCAGCAGCATCCTGCCGGCGCATTTAAGGTCACATTATCCCAGCCGGGATTGTTCGACAAGGTTGAGCAGGGCCGCATGCTCGAGGACGAGCTTCGGGCGAGGGCCGTGAGGCTTGAGCGTTCCAGGCGTTTCGAGACGCTCTTTGACGCGTTGGGCGGCAGGGCCGGCCTGAAGGAGCGTGTCATGAAGGTTCTGGACAGGGTGAAGGGCGATGACGACGCCTTTTCCGTGACCTTGGACACTATCGCCTATGCCCGGAGGTGCGATGCAATCCAGCAGCCGGCCGTGTCGCTTGCCGGAACCGTCGGCAAGCTCGAGGGATGCGTGGAGAAGGGCTTTATGCCCGTCCGCCAGATGAGGGAGCTGCTCGAAGCCGGCGTTACGCTTGACAGGACGTTCTTCTCCTACCATGGCGGCGCGTACCTGTTCAACGATGCCGGTATTTTGGCCGAAAAGAACTGGGTAAACGGCTGGGACAAGGAGCCGGGAAAGTACATGCACATAGACTTCCCGCCCAGAAGCGAGCTCATAGACGAATTGCACGGCATGGGCCAGATGAAAATCCACGAATGGAGGACCAGTTCAGACCTTCCTCTGGAAGCGGCCGAAGACCGCGTATTGCATGCAGTATACGCAGACAGACTGCGGGCCCGGAGGGCTGAGGAGCGCAGGAAGGAGCGGTTCCTGACGACGGACGACTGGTGAGCATTAGGACAAGTCTTCTGGTATCTTCTGTCTCCAGTATAAGTCGTCCTGCTCTCCGCGCTGGCGGATTAGGTCTGCTCTTTTGCCACGGACGAGTACTTCGGCCGGAAGCGTCTGGCTGTTGTAGCTGGAGGTCATGCTCATCCCGTAGGCTCCCGTGTCGAGTATTGCGATAATGTCACCTTTCCTTGCTTTCGGAAGCATGCGGTCTCTTGCGAGTATGTCGCCAGTCTCGCAGACGTTGCCTGCGATGTCGTAAGTCTCGGACGAGCCTTTCCTGCCGACGATTCGGACGCGGTGATACGCGTCGTACATTGCGGGCCGCATGAGGGTGTTGAAGCCGGAATCGACGTTTATGAAGTTCTTGTACGGCGTTTTCTTTACGGAGTTCACTCTCGTAAGGAGTATGCCTGATTCCGCGACGATGTAACGTCCGGGCTCGAAGACGAGCGCCGGCCGGTAGCCAAGCCTTTTGAAGCCGTCCCTGATGACCGGTTCGAGCGCTTTCGCAAGCTCCTCAGGCTGCAATGACTTTGCCCCCTGATAGGAGATGCCAAGGCCTCCGCCGAAGTCTATGAAATCCAGCGCTATGCCAATCTTCTTTAACTCCAGTGCGAAGTCGAACAGACGTCGTGCGGAGTCAACGAAGTTGCCGGCGTCCTGTATCTGCGAGCCGATGTGGGCCTGCACCCCAATGACCGCGATATGCTTCATCCGCGCGGCCTTCCTGTAGGCCGCGAGCGCGAGCCCCCCCTCGATGTGCAGTCCGAACTTGCTTTCCGCAAGACCGGTGGCAATCTTGGGGTGGGTTTTCGGGTTGACTCCGGGGTTCACCCTGAATGATATGCGCGCCGTCTTCTTTCTTCCGGCCGCTATTTTGCCGAGGCTTTCCAGCTCTCCGGCAGAATCCACGTTGATAATGACGCCCGCATCCACTGCCAATGCTAAGTCGCTATCGCTCTTGCTGTTGCTCGTGTATATTATGTCCTCAGGGCTAAAGCCCGCCGCGAGCGCCGTCTTCAGCTCTCCGGCCGATACGACGTCCGCGCCCGCCCCAAGGTCGCGAAGAAGGCTGCATACAGCAAGGCTCGTATTCGCCTTGAGGGCGTAGCATATCCTGACGTTTGCAAATCTCCCTGAGAATGCGGAATAGAACGCATCATAGCGCTCGGCAATCATCTTTCCGTCGTAGACATAGAGGGGCGTGCCGTACTCTCCTGCGAGGCTTGAAAGCAGGCGGTCGCCCAGCTCAGTAGATGCCATGTAATACATATAGAATGCGGCCTAAATATTCCAATCAGCCGAAGAGAGCGTAAGTAATCAAGGGGCCGTTATCGCTTCGCGCTTTCAGATGAACTTCTCAAGCTTCCCGAGCTCTAAAGTCAGCATCTCAGTCATCCTTGACAGTGTCTTGTTCTCCTTGACCGAGCCGTAGATGACGAAAAAGACCGTTATCGCGAAGAACATCAATGTCACCATCTGGGGGTCTATGTCGCGGCCCCGCAGTATCCAAATCCAGAAGCCGACGCTCAGGACCGCGCCCACGCTCATGGAGGTTATCGCGCGCCATAGGTTCAGCCTGAGCACGACTGCGATGACCGCCGCCCAGTAGACGCCGAACATGAAGGTGAAGGACATCAATGCGAGATAGAACCCGAGGTCGCCCAGCTCCTTGTTGAACCGGCCGGCGACGTCGTCAATCTGTACCGCTAGTTCGCCGCCCCTTTTTTTGACCATCGCGCTGAACTTTTCAAAAATCCTCCCCCTGAACATGCGCTCAAGCCCGATTCGCGAAAGCAGCAGGCTGATGACGACCACGGAAAGGATGTAGGAAATGCTCAGCAGGACAAAGCAGTAGAGCGCGCTAAACTGCTTCAGGCCGAACGACAGCGCGACCGCAGGTCCCCCCACCATGCCGTAAAACACGTACAGTAACTCGTTGAGCATCGCCTACTATTTTCGAACGCGCGCTAAAATATGGTTTCAGGCCGGTTTGCCGCGTTTTTTGCCAAGGTTCATCCAACAACTTCTATCTCAATTTTTTTAAGATATGAACGTTCCGGATAACCACTGGAAAGCTTTAGTCGCCAATCCAGTAAGAATGGTTGATCTATGCGGCAACTCACATAGATTGTTTTTATCTTATCTATATTCTCTACGTTTAATGGTTTAGTGTTGAGACAAAGTTTATCTGACCTCGGGTCTAACCCATAGAAATTAAAAATAGTCATCTGACCTACAGGAATAACATCCTCAGTTGATTCTAAGGCATAGTCACATAAGCGTGGTCCACCATATCCCTCCTCCCATGAACCCGTACGAAGACGTACGTCACATTGACTATAAGAAGCACGGCCGGTATTATTTACGTAAACATAACCGTATACACTACGGTTTGTCTGGTTATAAAAAACTTTGGCATTGGTAATCTCAAATCCTTCGCTATGAAAAACAATAGTGTAGATAGTATCAGCTATCTCATATCCGGCAAGTAATGCTATGGACGAAAAAATCAAAACAACAAACCACAAAGTTATTCTTATGAGTTTCATTATACTGCCCCCAGGATACCTAAAATTCCTACTATTTTCGAACGCGCGCTAAAATACGGTTTCAGGCCGGTTTGCCGCGTTTTCTCCCAAGTGCCTTCCCGCAGGCCTTCTTGATGACGCCTATCAGGGTCGAGGCTTCGCCGCTTGAGATGAAGGAGCGGGATATGACGTGCCTGAACGTTTTTTTTGCCAGCATGCGGTCGAAATCCTTGTCCAATGCGATGTTTGCAAGGTCGCTGAACCGCTCCATGAGAATGTTCTTCTCAACGCCTGAAAGCTCCTGCATCTTGCGCTTTTCCCTCGCTTTGGCGCGCCAGACGTCCCTGGAAAGCTCGTACAATAGGATTCCCACGCTCTGGGAGACGTTCATAGTCGGGTATTCCGGGTTCGCAGGTATGCTCACGAGCATGTCGCATGCGTCGATTTCACCGTTTTCAAGGCCCCTGTCCTCGCGCCCGAAGACGAGCGCTATGTTGCCCTTGACCGCGAGAGTGCGGGACAGGCGCTCGGGGAGGACCGGCGTCCTTAGGTAGTTCTTGTCGTTGCCGACGACTGCCGTAGTGCCGACGACGAAGTCGAAGCGCTTGGAAAGCTCGCCAAACGACTTCAATATCACCGCGTTTTCCATGATACTACGGCCGTGCATGGACCTTGCCCTCGCCTCCTTGTCCAGCTTCGGCGGGTTTATGAGCACAAGCTTTGAAAAACCGAGGTTTTTCATCACCCTAGCGACCGACCCGACGTTGCCCTCATAGACCGGCTCGACCAATACAACGCTGAAGTTGTCCAAAATCATTTCTGTGTTAAATACTCTCATTTTCAAGTATTTACGTTATGGCGCTGCGTCAGGTGGGTTCTATCTCAGGGGAGGTCCGGCCGAACACGTTCGAAGTCCTGATAACGGACGTTTGCGTGGAGCGTGGGAGCTATGTCAAGGTAAAGCACGACGCCTACGGCTGGGTGCTCGCAAGAATCGAGTCGTTGAAGCGCTACCTGGACGATTTCGACGAGGAATCCCTCATGGCCGGCGCAAGGACCATCGGCTACCTGCAGGAGAACAATATCCTCGTTCCCAAGACGCCGTTCAAGCCGAACGAGAAGGTCTATCTCGCGGACACGGAATTGATAACGTCGATACTGGGCCTCAAGACCGGCGGTTCCGGAAGCATATACCTCGGCATGCTCGAAGGCCACGACATTCCCGTCTACCTGGACATAAAGAAGACCATCGGCAAGCACATGAGCGTGCTCGCAAAGACCGGGGCCGGGAAGAGCTACACCGTCGGCGTCATACTTGAGGAACTGCTCAAGACCAATATGCCGGTCGTAATAATAGACCCGCACGGCGAATATGCTTCGCTGAAGGTAGAGAACGACGAGTACGACGCGATGCTGAAATACGGCATCAAGGCCGCCTCCTACAAGGACAAGATACTGGAGTATGCGATAAACACCGAGCTTAACGCTCAGTCGAAAAAGCTCGCGCTCACATTCGTCGCAGACACGATGGAGCTCTCGGAAATCCTCCCGCTCGCCCTTTCAGACAAGCAGAAGAGCGTGATATTCACCGCGCTCCGGGATTTGGACAGCGACGTGATAAACCGCGGCTATACCATTGACGACCTGATACTCCGGGTGGAGCAGGAGCCCATCAACCTGAAATGGAAGGTCATCGAAGGCCTTGAGGAGCTGAAGAAGAGCGGCGTCTTCGACGGAACGCCCGTCAAGCCCGATGAAATCGTGAAAAAAGGCAACGCTTCAATCATCAACCTGCTTGGGGCCGAGCCGCGAATCCAGCAGCTTGTCGTCGCCAAGCTCATAAAAGAGCTCTTCGACGCCCGCCGCACCAACCAGATACCCGAATTCTTCTTCCTCATAGAGGAGTCCCACAACTTCTGCCCCGAGCGCGGCTTCGGAGACGCGATATCATCCGACATAATAAGGACGGTCGCATCCGAAGGCCGCAAATTCGGCTTCCAATTGTGCGTCGTCAGCCAGCGGCCGGCGAGGGTGGACAAGAACGTATTGTCCCAGTGCGGCACGCAAATCATACTCAAGGTGACGAACCCCAACGACCTTCGGGCGATAGGGCGTTCAATCGAGGGCTTCACATCGAACATGGAGAACGAGATAAAGCAGCTTCCGGTGGGGCATGCGCTTGTCGTCGGGGAGTGCGTCGAGCAGCCGGTGACAGTCTGCGTCAGAATCAGGGAGACCAAGCACGGGCGGGCTGTCAAGCCTAGGGACGACGACGAGCCCGAGGAGACGGAGCGGCCGTTGCCCAAGAAGCGCGCCGTAAAGAAGAAGGAAAAGGAGGAGCGCGGGCTTTTCGATATCATCATGGGCTTTTTCATCAAGGACGATGGCGAAGCCTGAAGGTGCCTTTATGGATTTCAGCGAGTTCGTTCGGATATGCAGCGTGCTGGACGACAAGAGCGGCAGGCTTGAGATGGCCGACATACTCGCGGAATTCCTGTCCAAAGTCCCGGAGGAGAACCTGCCGGTCGTATGCTACCTGATACGCGGAGAGGTGTTCCCGACATGGCGCGGCATGGAGCTCGGCGTCGCCGGAAAGCTCATGGTCAAATCATTGGCCGAAGTTTCAGGCCTAAAGGAGGACGACATCGAGAAGCTGATAAAGGAGGCGGGCGACACCGGGCTTGTCGCAGAGCAGATTCTAGTCAAAAAGGCCCAGACTACATTATTCCAGGAGCCTCTCACCGTCGAGCGGGTCTATGACAACCTGACAAAGGCCGCAATGCTGGAAGGCAAGGGCGCGCAGGACAGGAAGATGGGCTACATTAAGGAGCTTTTGACCAATGCGACCCCGCTTGACTCGCGCTATCTCGTAAAGCTGATACTCGGCGAACTCCGGCTCGGCGTCGGAGACGGCATCATCAGGGACGCCATAGCAAAAGCCTTCAACGTCGACGCTGAACTGGTCGAACAGGCGAACAATTACACGTCGGATTTGGGGGAGGCCGCAAGGATTGCGAAGACTGGCGGGAATATTGCGCTTGCGAAAGTAAACCTTACGCCCATGCGACCCATTAAGGTCATGCTCGCGCAGAAGGCTGAAGGCATCGCTGAGATACTGGGCGAGCTTGGCACCGCGGCATTCGAGCTG
>JAQTQS010000096.1 GCA_028712125.1 Candidatus Altarchaeota archaeon | reverse complement strand
CCCGTTCTTATGGGGATTATCCCGATGGCAGTCGAAATCCCTGCCAGGCACAAGCCTAGCGCCCCCGTCATTATATAGACGAGTCCTGCCATCAGCAGGAGTATCAGCATGTTTAATGTGCGGTAGTTTATTTTCGTGAAGAATTTCATCGCAATGCTGCCGAGCGCGAGATATGTGGCTGTTGCGATTATTGCAGTTACGCCGATAACGCCGATGAACAGCATCATCATCGTGTAGTCTACTTCCATTATTTGGCCGAGCATTGCGGCTACTCCGCTTCTGGGGTTGTCGATGGTGTACAGTGATATGAGCGAGTATATGGCGTCCGACGTGTTTATGGCGCTTACCGATACGAGGAATCCTCGCAGGTTTGAGCCGAGCAGGTCGTATGCCAGGATTCCGACTTGTGACGGGCTCATTCCAGGTAGTAATCCCACTATTATCCCGCATAGCGAGCCTATGAGGCCGCTTGCGGCGATTGTTTTGTCGAGTTTTACGGTTATTCCTTTTTTTTGCGGCTTTGCGCTTGTGTTTTCGTTTAGCGACGTTAGTATTGAGCTGAATCCGAACAGGCCTGTGAATAGCGGGAATAGTGCTTCGCTTGAGGATAGTGCGGCGAGGTTGAATGTCGTTATCCCCAGTGTGCCTGCTAGTAGGAACGACGTCACTGCTCCTGCCTTGTTTTTTTCCCTTATGATAAGCACTATGACTGCGGCGAGCACTATGTACATCACCGTTCCTTTTAGCGTCTCGTAGGCTATTGGGATTATGTACAGCGTTGGTATCAGCAGTATCAGGCTGTATATTACTCCTAGAAGGCTTCCGTAGGCTGTGAGCGCGACTGCCTCTTGCGCCCGTCCGCCGATGACGAGGCGGTGGGCGGGCAGTATTGACAGGGCGGTTTCCTCTTCAGGGACTCCTGTGAATATTGACGGGATGAAATCGATGAAGTTTTGGGTCAGGGCCATTGCCACCATTATCACACCGAAGTCTATTGTGCTTAGTCCGAGTTTGGGGTAGAGTCCTAGTCCTATTACGCATACGGTGTTGACGTGCAGTCCCGGCGTTAGTCCTGTTAGTGTTCCTATAAGGCTTCCGGCGAGCGCGAGCGCTATTGTTCGTATCATATTTATATTACTATAGAGTATTTTATAGTATAAAAACCACGGGCGCCCTTCAGTTAAACTAATCCTTTATCTTTATCGCCTCGAATAATTTAACGTTGCGGGTGGTTTAATTGTCTACGCTTTCTTCTCTACAGGCCAAGTTCGGGGTTTCAAAAGCCGACGGAAGTAAAGAGCCGTTTAGCGTCGACAAGATTATCACCAGTTGCATGAGCGTCGGGGCCTCTTTCGTCCAGGCGTCCGGCATTGCGGCTGAAATCGCAACCTCTGCTCATGAAGGCATTCCCACCAAGGAAATCAGAATCCTTGTTTACGAAAAGCTCAAAGCGATTGACAGTGCTATGGCCGAGCAGTACATGTACCGCCTGCACATGAGCGTAAAGACGTCCAAGACCATCCTCGAGTCGTTCAACGCGTCCCGAATCTCGGATTCGCTCGTGCGCGAGACTGACCTTGACCGGCCTTATGCAGACCTCATCTCCCGGGAGGTCGAAAAAGAGCTGGCCAAGATGCACCTCAAGCACGTCACAGCCCCGCTTATCAGGGAGATTGTGAACGTCAAGCTGCTGGAGCACGGGCTGGAGAGCGCCCGGGCGCGCTACACAAGGCTTGGAATGCCTGTTTACGACGTCAAGCAGCTTGTTGAAAGCTCAAAGTCTGCAGGTGGGTTGCAGAGCAACCCGGAGACAATCCACCGCCAAATGGCAGACCAGATATCAAGGGAGTACGCCCTCCTGAGCGTCCTTCCCCATGAGCTTGCCGACGCCCACATGAGCGGCAGGATACACATACACGACCTCGACCACTTCTCAACCCGGCCTATGGGCTTCTGCCATGACCTGCGTTTCTTCCTTGCAAGGGGTCTTTTACCCGACGGTCTTGGCCGCTCTGCCGCCTCTGCCAATCCTGCGAAAAAATCATCGGCTGCTTTCCTGCATGCCGCTCGCGTTCTGACTTCCGCGCAGGCGAACTGTTCCGGTGGCCAGGGTCTGAGCTACTTTAACGTTTTTCTCGCTCCGTATGTGCGCAATCTTCCTTATGACGGCGTCCGCCAGCTTGTTGAGTCTTTCATGTACGAGCTTAGCCAGGCGTATGCCGTCATGGGCTGGCAGAAGGCGCAGTGGAGCGTGGACGTTTGGCTTGATGTTCCTCCTGTCTTGTCTGACATTCCGGCGGTCCAGCCCGGTGGTGTCATCCGTGCTGGTGAGACGTATGGCTCGTTCGGGCATGAGGCGCTTGTTCTTGCCGAGGCCCTGATTGACGTGTAATCGCGGGGTGATGCGGCCGGCAAGACGTTCAACGCTCCCGTGATGAACATCCACCTTTCCAAGGGAAGCCTGAAGTCGCCGTTGATGGAGCGCATAATCCCTCTGACTGTGAAGCGAAAGGCCCCGTGTTTCATGGTTTCACGGCCCTTTATGCCTCTTGCGCTGGGGTATCACTCTTCGGCGTATGCCATGCCCGCGCCGCATCAGGATGTTAACGCGTCCTTCAGGAGTTCGTTTGTGCGCGGCGGCTGC
>JAQTQS010000050.1 GCA_028712125.1 Candidatus Altarchaeota archaeon | reverse complement strand
CTGGAGCCCACTAGGATACCAGGTTACCCCACAGCCCCGTGGTGTAAGGTATATTTATGGTTATTGTAAAGTTAAAAGTGGCTGTTGTGGCGGGGCATATTTATTCTAAATCCTATGGTTTTGGGTAATGGTGGGGCGGTTGGCGAGGGTTTTGGCCGTGTTTGTCTTGTTATGCTTAGCATGGGCTTTTTTTGAGCCTTATTGGTTGCGTGTGAACGAGGTTGTTGTCGTGGATGAGGATGTTCCTCCGGCGTTTGATGGCGTGAGGATGGTTTTTGTTTCGGATATTCATTGCGGGGATTTGTATTCTCCCGGCCGGATGAGAGAGCTCGTTGGGTTGATTAATTCCCTTAGGCCGGATATCGTACTCCTTGGTGGGGATTATACCTATTCAATATGGGATGATGACGACCCGGCGAACGTCGGGCCGTGCCTCCGGGAGTTTTCGAATTTGACTGCGCCGCTCGGAGTATACGCCGTGCTTGGAAGCCACGACAACTGGGCGGGCCATGACATGTCAATGGAAGCGTTGGCTGATGCGGGTGTGAAGGTGCTGGACAATTCGGCCGAGTGGGTTGTCCTTAACGGGAGCCGGATTAAGATAGGCGGTGTCGGGGACGTGGGCAAGAAGGCCAACTGGCTCAGCTTTAGGGACGGCCGTCTTAAGTTGGGCGGTTTTAGCGATTTGTGGAACGGCAGTCAGGACATAACGCCTACGGTAGAGGATGCCGGCGAAGGGGATTTTGTGATGCTTTTGGCGCATGATCCTCGTTTTGCCGAGAGGCTCGACAACAGCAAGGTTGACCTCGTGCTAAGCGGCCACACCCACGGCGGCCAGGTGACGTTCTTCGGATGGCTGCCGGATACGTTACTTCGGCTTAAGGGGTATTCAAACCTCAAGGGGGTTTACGACATGGAGCATGCCAGACTGATTGTCACGACGGGCGTCGGCACTGGCGGCCTGCCTTTGCGGTTTTTCGCAAGGCCTGAGGTTGTGGTGTTGACGCTGCGTTCGAAGAATTAGTCTCTTTTATTCGCTCATTGTTTTTGCCTTTTTGTTTTTGAGTTATATTCAGCATATACACTATTTTTTATAGGGAGATGATTTGCGAGCTTTGCGGCCGGAATTTTAACTACGGTTCGAGGGTGGAGGTGGAGGGTTCCGTGGTCAGCGCGTGCGAGGCTTGCGCGCGTTTGGGCAAGGTCGTGAGTCCTATCGTTGCTGTCAAGGAGAAGCCTAAGCCGGTTGATGTGCAAAAGCCGGTTTATGAGATGGCCGATGTAGAGCCTGAGGTGGTTTTGGCCGATGATTATGGTTTGCGTGTTAAGAATGCGCGGGAGAAGCGGAATTTGAAGCAGGCGGGCCTTGCGCGGCTTATTGACGAGCCGGAGTCGATGGTGCATCGCATCGAGTCCGAGAGGTTTGAGCCGGGCGATGCGTTGATTAAGAAGCTTGAGCATGCATTGGGCATAAGCCTGTCGGTGAAGGCCGCTGGCGCGCCAAGGCTTGTCGGCAGGTCCGGGGGCGTTGAGCGGACGCTTGGGGATGTCATCGTGGTGAGGAAGAAGCGGGGGGATGTTTAGGTGGACCCGTGGTTTGTAATCTTTCTTTTATTCAGCGCCGGCACATTCTTCCTGTACAAGTCCAGCCATGAGCGCCATTTCCTATTTTTCATGCTGAGGACCCATTACGGCATTCATTCGATAAGGGCGTTGGGCGGCTGGAGGCCGAATTTCTGGAAGTTTTTGGGCGATTTGGGGATTCTCGCATCCTTCAGCGGCCTTGGCGCGTTTTACCTTTCCAAGGTGCGCGAGTCTAAAAGAAACCTGTATGTGATGATGGCGCTGCTCTGCCTGCTGGCGGGTTTTGTCGCAGATGCCGGATTCTTTGGCAAGGTTGCGCTGGCGCTCGTGCTTATGGGGTTTGTGCTTGTCGCGCGGCGCATTGACAGGGCGCCTTTGAACTTTCTTGCCGTATCCCTGTTGATATTCCTGATTTCGGCAGCGTTCATCCCGAAGGCGTATTTCGCTGTATTGCTCGGCTTGTTCGGCCTTCCCGGGCTGGTGATAGCGGCCCTCATGCAGCAGGCGTATGACATAATCCTGCAGGGTTCGATGCTTCCGGGCGTCTCTCCCATGCTGCCCAGCACGCAGGACGGGAACATAGGCGTAGGCTTCCCCGGTTATGACATCTTCATCCCATGGTGGTATGCGCTCATCGCCATCATCGCCACGTTTGTGCCGCATGAGCTCGCCCACGGGATACTGTCCGCAGTGCACCGCGTGAAGGTCAAAACCACCGGCCTGCTGACGTTCGGGGCCCTGCCGTTGGGGGCTTTTGTCGAGCCTGACGAGGAAGTTCTGAAGAAAAAGTCCAGCATCACGAGGATGCACGTGTTCGCCGCAGGCTCGCTCGCAAACTTCATAACCGGAATATTTTGCACGATATTAATCGCCTTATTCATGCTCGCTGTCAACCAGCTGATGTACATAGACGGGGTTCAGGTCGTCGGGCTTGAGAAAGGGTATCCTGCCGTGGATGTATTGCAGGAGGGTGCGGTTATAACTGCCTTGAACGGCCATGCCTTGTCCAATATCTCGGCGTTTGAAAATGCGGCCGGGTTGCTTAAGCCCGGAGACCTCGTGGAGCTTTCAACCGACCGGGGGGCGGTCTCGTTTAACGCCGCAGCCGGTCCTTCGAACTCCACAAGGGGTTATATGGGCGTCCTCGTGCGCGAGCACATGACTACGCTAAATCCCGGCCTCAGATGGCTGCTTACGCCGACGCTGCTTGCATTCATCGCGACGTCACTCACCTGGATAATATTCTTCAACGTCAACATAGGGCTTGTCAACCTGCTGCCGCTGCCGCCGTTCGACGGCTACAGGATGATAGAAGAGCTGATAAAGTCGTCCATCAAGGACAAGGACATAATAAAGATGCTGATATACATACTCATATCGATTATAGTGGTCATCTTCATCATCAACATGTCGCCCCTCGTAAGCATGCTGTTGAAACCGGTCTTTGATTTCTTCTGAACAACGGGGCCGAATCTAAAGGGCCTCGCATTACGGCTTCAGGAGAGCTAAAGGCTCTTCCCCATATACACCCCGATGTTCCGGTAGCCCGACTTCCGGTAGTAGCCCCTCACGCCCAAACCGCTGGTCACAAGAATCCTCTTCATGCCGTAATCGCGCCTTGCTATCTTCTCCGATTCGGCGAGCAACTCCTTTCCATAACCCCGGTGCTGCCATCTGTACTCCGGCTTTTCTCCCAGTTCCACCATCGGCCCGTAGACGTGCAGCTCCCGGATTAAGGCGGTCTTAGGCGTTATCTCGGGCCTGAAGGGCTTGTATGGGATGCGCAGGCGCAGGAAGCCTATTAGGATGTCCTGTTTCACGTCTTCGAAGGACAGGAATACTTCGGTTCCATGGCTTGCTTTATACTCCCTTCGCACCAGTTCGATGTCCTCTGTCGAAGGCTCGATGCCCTGCTGGAGGAACCTCCCGACTTCCCTGCACCGGATGCAGTTGCATTTCACATGCTTCTCCTCCATCCGCCGGTAGACCAGCTGGCCGAGGTTGCTGTCCTTTATCCCGGCCTCCACGAGGTTGCTTGGTATGTCGCGCATTATGCGCATCGTCCTCACCCAGCGGGGCATGATGGCCTTCACGTCGGTTATTATGTCGACAGCCTGCTCGGTCGTCAGGGGAACGAATTTGCCTTTCTGCCAGTTGTCGTAGTAGTCAGTCCCCTTCAGAATGATGCAGGGATAGATTTTCAGCATGTCAGGCTTGAAGCGGCTGTCGGTGAAAATCTTTTTGAAAGCGTCCAAGTCCAATTTAGGCTTGTAGCCCATAATGCCAGGCATCATGTGATAACCAATCTTCAACCCGGAGTCCTTCAGCTGCTGCGTGGCTTCCACGACGTCCCTCACCGTATGCCCGCGGTCCACCAGCTTGTAAATCCGGTCGTCCGGATTCTGCACGCCAATCTCCACCCTCGTAACTCCAAAACCCAGCATGAAATCAATCTGCTCCCTCTTGCACCAATCCGGCCGAGGCTCAAAAGTAATCCCGACACACCTGACAGACGCCTTCTCATTCGCCTCCTGAACGTCCTCCATATACTCGAAAGGCTTCTTAGCTTTCCCATACTTCTCGACGAACAAGTCATGGCCGAGCCTCTTAATCGCCCTATTGTTCCGCTCGAAGTCGTTCATCGCCTTCAGGCATCCCTTGACGAAAAACTCCTGATAATCCAGCATCTGCGCAGTCAACGTCCCGCCCATCACAATCAACTCGGCCTTGTCAATAGGATGTCCAATCGCCTTCAACTGATGCAGCCTGAAAGTAGTCTGCAAATAAGGGTCAAAATTGTACTGAATCGCCCTCCTCGTAGCCGGTTCCTTACCCGTATAACTCTGCGGAACATCACTATCCGGCCCCCCCGGACAATACTTACACCGGCCATGCGGACACTTAGACGGCATCGTCATCGCCGCCACAACCGCAACACCCGAAAGAGTCCGGGAAGGCTTCTTCTGCAGCAATGAAAGCAAACGATGGCGCTCAGACGGCCGGGCATAACGCAAAATATCGCTATTACGGATGAAACGACTAAGGCCGAGCCTCTCACAAAGCTCACGCTTAGCCAAATCAACACCATCCCTGGTATGGATACTGCCGTCCAGAATCCTGTCGATTACACTGCGGAATAATTTTTCCTCCATCTTGCTATAAGCCGTCTAACGGATTCATTAAAGTTCCGCAAGGTCGATTTTATACACCTTGCTCTATCATCTATAATCTATATAATAATAGGGTCAAATAACAAAAGTTCGCATAAAAACAAGTTAGTCGCCGTTCAATCGCATATTAAAGCATATGAAGAAAAAATACATTTTAATCGGACTACTAGCAATCATTGTTATAATTGGTTTATCTTTTTTGTTACATTTCCAAAGAACTAAGGTAATACTTTCAAGAAATGGCAACTTTGTCTTAGATTCATGGGGTAATGGCGCGCCTTCTTTGACTATTACCGCTCCCGCAGAGTACATTATGATTAAAACTGGGGGTATAGACTTTGATGTTTATTATCTAACCAAGCTAAAATCCGAATCATATGTCGGGATATACCTGGGGCACAATCCAGATTATCCTAGTTTTGAAGGGAATATCTCAAAAGTACCTGGTAGGATTGGCAATAGGACGATTGTATGGAGGGGATGGACAGAGAATATTGGTAACCAGACTATAACCGGCCGCGAAACAATTATCCCTGATTTTTTCCCCGACAAAGATACTGATTATGAAGGTTTACTGATTCACATCTTTGTTGAAGGACACACTAAAGAAGAAGTTGATATGCTTCAAAGTTACTGCGAATCAATTAGGATAAACTATTGATTGTCTATAATCGGAATTTTATACAATTTCCATCAATACCTTTGCATTTTACGGCGTCATGGGAGTAACCCTCCCAAAAGGCGGTGTTGATATGTTACTAATGGGGCGGTTGGGTAAATAATCCTGAATAATCCCCTGCATCTTTGACAGATTGAAGCTCTCGCGAGGCTTTTGCATTCCCATGTAATCTCCTTTCGGATTTTCATTGCGCATCATGCGGCGGCATTATCCTCATTGTTCTGTTTTTATATCCAGACTTCACAATAGCTTTTAATGACCTTTAAAGACCGCGCCGTCCAGCATGCTGAAGGCGATGGCTTGGGCGGGCCGAATGCTGCGAAAACCTTGAACGTGTTGGGTACCCATTCCCGGCTTAGGGCTCTTGGCGATTTGGAAGGCAAGACGGTCTTCCCGCATCTTAATGTCGACCCGCGTAACCTGAGGTATGGCATCAGTGTGGAAGTCTATGTCCCGGGCAAGGGAACGGCTGATTCCGGGACCGGGATTAAGTTCAGCCTGAGTCTTGGGAGGGACGGGCCGGTGTTCCTTGCCCATACCAAGGACCCTAAGATGGCGGGCGTTGAGATGTCGTTTCGCGTTGGAGACTCCGGGAAGGTTGAAAAAAAGAAACTTGAGGGCGTTTGTCCAGACGGGCTTGGATTAGGTTTTAACATCCCTGAGGGTACGAAGGGGCCGCTTGTCATCGAGAAGGTGGGGAAGCGGCAGGCTTAGTTTTTTGATGTTTCGCGTTTTATCCGGCGTCCGGATGCGGGCGTGTCCGGCCTTTTATCCTCCTTTCTTCCGGGTTTTGGTTTATTTATTTATACCTAGTTTTAAGGTATAGACTATGGGCGAAATCAGGGTCGGGATTATCGGGGTCGGCAATTGCGCGAGTTCCTTCATACAGGGCGTTGAGTACTACAAGAACGTCACCGAGAAGGACGATCTGGTTCCCGGCCTGATGCATAACGTCCTCGGCGGCTATAGGATTTCCGACATCAAGTTCGTCGCGGCTTTTGACGTTAGCGGCCAGAAGGTCGGGAAAGACCTCTCCGAGGCCGTCTTTACCGAGCCTAACTGCACTAAGAGGTTTTCCAGCGTCCCGCGCTGGAATGTTGAGGTCAAGAAGGGCCCGGTCTTGGACGGCGTTGCTGAGACGACGCGGGAGAAGTTCGCGGTGAATCCTAATCAGAAGCCGGTTGACGTCGCAGCGGAGTTGAAGAAGGCCGGTGCGGAGATTGTCATCAGCTATCTTCCCGTCGGCTCTGAGGAGGCCACGAGGTTTTACGTCGGCGAGTGCCTGAAGGCCGGCTGCGGGATGATTAACGCGATTCCCGTTTTCATCGCCTCGACGCCGGATTGGGCCAAAAAGTTCGAGGAGAAGAAGCTTCCGATTGTCGGCGACGACATCAAGAGCCAGGTTGGCGCGACCATACTGCACCGCATGCTGACCCGCCTGTTCATGGACCGCGGGGTGAAATTGGACTATACCTACCAGCTTAACGTCGGCGGGAATACCGACTTCCTGAACATGAAGGACCAGCAGCGCCTGAAGTCGAAGAAGATTAGCAAGACCCAGTCCGTTACGTCGCAGCTGGACGCGCCGATAGACCCTGAGAACATCCACGTCGGCCCTTCGGACTACATTCCATGGCTTAAGGACAAGAAGATTTGCTTCATAAGGATGGAGGGCCGTAAGTTCGGGGACGTGCCTCTGGAGGTTGAGCTGCGCCTTGACGTGGAGGACAGTCCCAATAGCGCGGGCGTCATGGTGGATGCGGTAAGGTGCTGCAAGCTCGCTTTGGACAGGAAGATTGGCGGGGCGTTGCTTTCACCGAGCAGTTATTTCATGAAGAGCCCGCCCGAACAGTACACCGACAACGAGGCGAGAAAGCGCGTTGAAGAGTTCATCAAAGGCGAGCGCGAGAGATAGAAAAATATGGACACTTGGGGCGAACAGCTGAACATCAGGCTTGGAATGCTCTTCTCACGGCTGGGCATACCGCCGAACGTCTGGACGCTTCTGTCCGTCGCGCCCGCCCTCGCCGGATTCATCTTCCTGTACAAGGGGGACCTACTCGGCGGCCTTGTCTGCTTTGCATTGTCTGACATCCTGGACGCGATTGACGGCGCGGTCGCAAGGGTTACGAACAGCGCGTCAAACCTCGGGGCGTTCCTCGACGGCGTTGCGGAAAGATACATGGAGATACTCTTGTACGGCGGCCTGTTCTTCTACATGAAAGACCTGCCTAGCATCATATTCCCCAATGCACTAGCCGTATTCCTGCTGGCCTTCGGCGCGTTGATGATAGCCTACGTGAAAGCCTACGCCGACCATAAGAAAGTCATAACCGACATAGACGAGCTCAGGAAACTCGACGGCCGGTGGGGGAGGAACAGCCGCGTTGTTTTGACGTACGCTGGGATGCTTGCAGGCGTGTTCAGCCCGGTCTTGCTCGCCTACGCGATAACCCTCCTGGCGATAGCGGTGAACCTGACGGCATTACAGCGGGTAATATACGTGACAAGAGCGACGACTGCAAGAACGGATTAGACAACCCTTAGCGTGGTGAGATTTCGTGTTTTCTGTTTGCGTCGTAATATCCGCGCCGGTGCGTTTTTATTCTTACCTTCATAATATAAAGCTATTAATATACCCATTTTTAGTGGTCGCTATGCCCAAACAAAGAGCCCAGGGAGCCATGGAGTACCTCATGACGTATGGATGGGCTATTATCGTCGTCATGGCGGTCGGAATACTACTCTGGAGGGTTGGCGTGTTCCAATTCAGCGGGCCTGAAATCACATCAAGCGGGTTTAACAAGGTCAAGCCCATCCTTTCCACGTGCAAGATGATGTCCAGCGGTTTGTTCTCCTGCATGTTCACAAACGGAGCCGGCTCCTACATCCGCATCAATACTGTTCTCATGCGCGGTTGCACTGGCGCGCCTGAATTCCCAAGGGGCGACATACCGTCCACGGAAGCGTTCTTCATTAACCTTACCGGATGCCGTGGAGGCAAGTTTCCCGACCCGTACACGGCCGACATTTACATACACTACAACCTTTCCGTCGGCGGGACCAACATCGAGCGCAACGAGAGCGGTGAGATAAGGTCGGCCTACGAGGCCGGCGGGTAATCAAACTTTTATTCTGTCTATCGCAATAGCATACTGACTATGGACGCCATCCGCGCGCGGGCCGGGGGAAAGGGCCAGAGCGCTGTCGAATACATGATGACCTACGGGTGGGCGATACTCATCCTGCTGGGGCTCGGGGTCGTTCTTTGGCGCATGGGCATTCTAAGCATCGGCCAGGACACGACGCCGGGCGAGCGCGGGTTCTCGCAGGTGACGCCTCTCGACTGGAGGTGCCTTAAGAGCGGAAGCGTCCAGATAACGGTTACAAACGAGGCCGGCGTTATACTCAACCTGACGGCAGCCAATGCGACTATCACTTCCGGCGGGAGCGGCGCTTGCACAGGGACGGTCACCGGGGTTCCAATCACGGTCTTTCGGCCTGCGCAGTCCACAACGATTACGTTCAACGGCTGTCCTATAACCGACAATGTGGGCAATTATTTCAGGGCTGAAATCGGCATTGTATTCGCGAACCCTTCATCCGGGATAGAACATTTGAGTTACGGCAAGGTGTGGGGGCCGATTGAGTGATTACGCGGTTTTACTGTTAATTATGGATGATAGCTCCTCCAATCGCACTTCCTTTTGCTCTTTTTGTTGTATGTCCTTGAGGACTACCATCCCCTTTGACAGTTCCTTGCTTCCTGCGATGACGACATATTTTGCCCCGGCGGCGGCTGCGTATTCAAGGATTCTCGACAGCTTGCGGTTCATCAGGTCGAGTTCTATTCTCAAGGCGGTATCCTGCCGCAGCATGTTTGCTATGCCAAACGCCTTGGTTCGCGCGTCTTCGCCGGCGGCTGCGACAATCACCATTCCCTCTTCAGACGGCATTTTCGCGCCTTGGGATTCCAATGCGTCAAGGACCCGGTCGAAGCCGAAAGCAAAGCCGACCGCAGGCTCGTCAAGGCCCGTGAACAGTTTAATGAGGTTGTCATAGCGGCCTCCTCCGCATATCTGGCTCTGCGCCCCGAGCGACGGCACGCGTATCTCCAGTATCATTCCCGTGTAGTACGCGAGACCCCGGGCCATGCCAAGGTTTATCGAGTAGCTTATTTTGGCGGCGTCCAATAGGGCTGCCGTCTCTTTCAGCTCTTTCAGGCTTTCAAGCGGCTTTTGATGGCCTGCCAGTATCTTTTCCGCGTCTTCGAGCGCGTTTTCGCCTTTCAGCTCTATGAGTTTTAACAGCGCGTCGCTGTCAATCGTTTTTTTCAGCTCGTCGTAGTTTTTCCTGTCGAGGCATGCGATGGCATGGTCCTGCGCTGCGTCTGCCAGGCCGAGCTCTGCCAGCAGGCCGCGCAGTATCCCAAGATGGCTTATCTCCAGCGTGTGCTCAATGCCTAGCTTTCTTAGGCATTCCACTGCGAGCGTTATCGTCTCGGCATCGCTTTCGGCGCTCCTCGCGCCGATAAGCTCGAAGCCGAACTGCCAGAACTCCCGGTAGCGGTTCTTCTGCGGCTCCTCGTAGCGGTACATGGGCGCGAAATAAAAGACCTTCACCGGCTTCTGCCTTCCCCTAAGGGCCGTTCCGTACATCCGCGCGACCGAAGCAGTCGCCTCGGGCCGCAGGCACATGCTCCTCCCGCCCTTGTCCTCGAAGACGTACATGTGGCCGGCAATCTCTTCGCCTGACTTTTTCTGGAACAACGATGTGTGCTCGAAGGCCGGGAAGAGGACTTCCCCGTAGTTGAATCGTGCTGCAACTTGCCGGAGTACGGCTTCCGCATGCTGGCGTTTTCGCATCTC
>JAQTQS010000095.1 GCA_028712125.1 Candidatus Altarchaeota archaeon | reverse complement strand
GGACAACTATTACTGGCTGTACGTCAACGGCAACCACATCGCCACTGAGACAAGGCCCGTTGGCTATACTATCGCCAAGACTTACGATATCACGAAATACCTCCTGCCCGGTAAGAACGTTGTTTCCATTAAGGTGCAGAACGACGACGGCACCGAGGGGGTCGCACTCTCGGGGGAAATCAAGTACAAGACCTACGACAATGAGCTCAACCAGCTGCAGACGCAGATAGACAGCATGGAGTCTCAGATAAACGCGCTATCCAACGACAAGAGCCGCCTCCAGACGCAGGCCGACGGCCTCCAGCTGCAGGTCAAGAACCTTACGTCTTCAAAGGATGAGCTTACCGCTCAGGTGTCGCAGCTGCAGATAGAGAACCTGGGGCTGAAGAACTCGATTCCGGAGCTTCAGGCGCAGCTTGCGGACGCAACTTCACGGGCTGAATCGAGCCGCGTGCTGAACATCGTGCTCATACTCGGCCTTGTGATAGCTATTGCGGCGCTTATTGCCAGCCTCTTCTACTTCTCGAACAAGCTGAAGGGGAGGAAGCCCAGGCTTGTCGAGCCTGAAAAGAGGATGCCGTCCGAGAAGATGACTGTATCCGACAAAGAGCCTTCCAGCCTGTCGATAGAAAAGCCGGCGGCTCCAGCGCCCACTTTCGAGCGCGGCAAGACTTCAACGCTGGCAGGCAAATGAGCATGTCCTCCGACTGCTGCGGTTTATTACCCTCTCCATCAATGTAATAAACGACCATGACATCCGCCATATGCCACGGCGCCGCTTCAATCATCGCGGCTTTCGCGACCGGCCGGGGGGCTGCGTTCGGAACCGGTCTTTCGACGACGGCGACAGTCGAGCTTACTGGCGGCCGGGGGATTACGGCTTCCATCGGCGGGAATTCTCGGGAGGACACAAAGCTCATGAAATTGTGCGTGGGAAACACGCTGAAGCATTTCGGTTTCTCTTCGGGCGCATCTGTCAGGACCGAGAGCGACATACCCATCGCCGCCGGATTGAAGAGCAGCAGCGTGGCCGCGAATGCGGTGGTTCTTGCGACCGCTGGGGCGCTGGCTGAGCGCCATGGCGAAATCCGCGAAGTCCGGCTGAGCAAGACAGAGAGGCGTCAGGAGCTTTACATCAACGGCAGGCTTGTCCCGCCGTTGGAGCTGATTAACATCGGGGTGGACTCGGCATTGCAGGCCAAGGTTACGGTCACAGGGGCGTTCGACGACGCGACCGCATCGTATTTCGGTGGATACACCATCACCAACAACCGCCGGCGGGAGATTCTTCGCAGCGGAGACATGGAGTCGCTGGACGTCCTGATACTCCTGCCTGAAAAGAGGAGGATATACACCGTCAAGGCGGACCTTTCGAACATCGGCGCCATCAGGAGCGGCGTTAATGCCGCATGGAACCTTGCGCTGGAAGGCGACCTCTATACCGCAATCACCATGAACGGCCTGCTTCACGCGGTTGCATTCAAGCAGGACGCCCAAATACCGATTGCGGCGCTAAATGCCGGCGCCATTGCCGCGGCTTTGAGCGGGAAGGGGCCGGCGGTCGTCGCGCTGGCCAGGGGTAACGCATCCAAAATCAAAAAAGCTTTAAGCCGGTTCGGCGGGAAAATCATTGAAACTAGGACGAACAACACGCCGGCACGCATAATTTCTAAATGAAATAACCTGCTATAAGCATCCTTAATATACTCCCCTCTAATAGATAAACCTGCCCTAGCGCAATCTCACATGGCCGTCTATTCGTTGGACCTGCAGGTCAAGACACGGGGGGAGAACGACATAATCGACCTCACGCCGCAAGTCTCGGAGATAATAGACGGCTCTCCGATAGAGAACGGGATTGTCGTCGTCTTCTGCGTCGGCTCTACCGGCGCAATCACTACAGTGGAATACGAGCCCGGCCTGATGAAGGACATACCTAACGCTCTCGAGAAAATAGCGCCGTCGAACATCAATTACGACCACCATGACACGTGGGGCTGCGACAACGGCCGAAGCCACGTCCGGGCGAGCATAATAGGGCCGAGCATCACCGTGCCTTTCGTGAGCAGGCGGATGTTCCTCGGCCAGTGGCAGCAAATCGTCTTTATCGAGCTCGACACCCGGCCGAGGGAGAGGACGGTGATAGTGCAGGTACTGGGTGAATAGTGGCTGCATGAAGCGTATAACAAATGACGAGATATCAGAAAGCAAGAGAATTGTCCGATTAAATAAATTTCCAAGGACATCAGAATCGGCGATGGGGGTTATTTTAAATGGTTGAAGCAGGAGAAGCATTAATACTTGGATTTTTATCATTATTCCTCTTCGTGGGTCTCCATTTTCTAGTGTACGCTCTCCCATCCTTACTATCAATCATACTCTTCTGTATAATTTATAGATTATCTAAGCGTAGGGTAATATCTTTTATAATCTCCTTTTTGTTACTCTTCCCCTCTATAATTATACTTGAATCAAGATTGCCCCCGGATAGTAAAGATTATATCTACTACCCCATTTTAAAACCATTCTCTGTGTTTGTTTTCCTAATACTTGGTGCAATGCTACTTCTCTTACAAAAAATATTAAAAATTAAAGTTTGAATTCTTTATTCCATAGTCCAGAGTTAGGTTGACTGAATCCCTCTCTTGCAGCGTTATTAATCCTCCT
>JAQTQS010000049.1 GCA_028712125.1 Candidatus Altarchaeota archaeon | reverse complement strand
TCGTAACCCCCGTCGGCGGCCTCCTCCTCAATAGATTCTTGGTATGGGAATATGCGTTGTCTTCTCGTCTTTGGGTAAGTCCTTACCTTCCCGCCTTGGGCTTCTAATTCTATAAGTGCTTGTTGTTCAATCTCCTTCTCAAGCAACCCGTTTTCAACCCTTAACCTGCCCCTCAATTCATTGCTTATAATGCCCGCTGCGCTATCAAGCAGTCGTTTGTTGTGCCTGTACTTCTGCCATAGCTGGGGGTGGTCATTCAGGGCTGTAGGTACGACATCCTTCGGGTATTCACGGCCGCTATCCCCCCCGAACGACTTTACCAGCATACCATACTCAATCCCCAAAAGCCTCTCCATCCTGTTCGTTTTAAGCCTCTCCTCCCAGACATAAAAACTATCCTCCGGTTTCTTGTTTTCGAGCTGCTTCTTATACCAGCCGGTGCCTCTGGAGTGGACTATATCCGAGTTAGCTCGCTCAATCGCGGATTCAGTCGTGTGCGCAGATGTCTTCCTGAATACCGTGAAATCCCCCCGGGGTATGAGGCAGATGTACTCGACTCCGGGCACTCTATCGGTGCCTATCCTGTCGTCTATGTCATGTCCTTCATAAGGCATTTCTTGCTTGTTCGGGTACTGGCGTATCGGGACCGCTCCATCCAGACTTTTATAAATCTCTCTAACCAAACCTAAAATGGGCGGCATGGGTTCTGGATAGAAATCCTTCCTCCTGCTAAAGAATTCACTCGCATACCTGTCGTCAGAAGACACAAGAACGCACCCGTCGGGGCTTACCTTGTCCGCATAGGCGTTCAGGTATTCATAAAGCCGTTCCTTCTGCTCCGCGTCCAGCTTAACCGCGCCGAAGCCCGTCTTTTCAGGCGCGAAGACCCACCTCTCCACCCCCTTGATGATAAGCGTGTCAATGTTCGGCCCGTTCAGCATCTCGTCAAGTCCCAGCGGATAGGTTGAATGCGCGCTTATGTACGCCGAACGGTCGAATAATCTTATTCTGCTTGTCGTCAGCCCTCTCCCGATGCTCCTGCCCGCTCCCGGCGCCATAAGCCTTTTCAGTATATTGCCCCCGCTCATACCTGCGGCCGCCCTCATTCTTACGTCCATGACATTCATTGGCGTGGCGTCATCTTCCAGCAGCTTTTCTCCCAGAACGCCTAGAGGATCCGCTGTGCCTGTCATGTTCCTTATCAGCTCCAGCGAATACCTGAACTCGGCTGGGCTTGCACCGATAAATAGCATGTGGGGTCTGGTTGGCATGGTATCCTTCCCCTCAGCTCCGTATTCGGCAGTGCTTTGGCTTATCAGGGGCGTGAGGTCAATCCCCGGCTCAAGGACCACGTTTATGCCGTCCATATAGCCGTAGCGCGACAACAAGCCGCACTCATCGCCGTACAGAAGGAGCGCTGCGATTGTTTTCTCCCTGACGTCTCGTGTGGTGAACTCGGAAAAACCTGTTTTATCCAGGTGTTTTATCGTGCCTGTCAGCAGTTTCAACTGGCGCTCAAAAGCGTCGTCATCAGTCCTTGCTGGCGAAGTAAGCCTGCCCATGACCATGGGCATTAGCCTTACCAGACCGCCGTAGCCCGTCCTCCCGACCTCGGTTTTAACCCGTTCCGAGCGCTCCTTTGCACTGCTCACGACATACGACAATTCGGGCAATGACTCGATGGACGTAACATAACGGTTGGTTTCCGGGTGCGACGCAAAATATGGGACATCATGCATCAGGTCAATCAAGTCCGACCCGATTCTGCAGAGGTCGCCCAAGGACTCATCCGACACTTCAGGATTATGGTAGTTTGCCAAGAGCACTGCCTGGTTGAACAATGACGTTATTGGCTGCGAGCCGTTCCTCGAAAGCTCAGTCACGTGTGATTGGAACGCATACTTCAAATCAGGGTCGCATTTGCTGGATGTGACCACGTTTCTCACATAACGCAGCGACTCCGGCGTGCTGCCGAAAACCTTCATGACGTCTACAGCAATATCCGGCGGAAGCGCGGCTACTATCGCGTCTGCGTCCACAGGCAATGCTTCCCTCCTTTTTCTCTGCGTCGCCTCCTCCAGCGGACTGAAAAGCGGCGAATCCGGGAACGCGACCTGGTTGAGCGTCCTTACGTCAAAGTGCCTCGACAGGTTCAACTGCGCGCCTGCAACGCAGTGCCTTGACATGGCCATCGAGCCCTCGTTGTCGATAATCGGCTTGCCGTCCTTGAGATGGGCGAACGAGAGCTCGCCGCCCACATTGACCCTCACGACGCCCAATCTCTTCATCCTTGAAGCCAGCTCATTCCACGGGTTCTTGTCTTTGGCATCCCTTAGCTTGAGCGGCGTCCCATTATCATCCTCGGTGCTGCGTCTCGTCGTGACAATCACGACATCCCGCTTTAATTTCAAGCCCTCAAGCCACTTGCGCGTCTGCTGGTAGTAGTCCCTGTCGCATGCGATGACAGTCACCCTGTCTGAGGACTCCAGCGTATCCTCAAGTGTCTTTTGATACTGGCGGTACTCATCAAAACCCCTCCCCGTATTCCCACGGAATACCGGCTGGAAATGGTCGCCCCTCCTGTCAACATACTTCAATGCGAATAGAGGGTGTACTATGTAATCCACTTCGCCGTAAGAATCAAAAATCTGGGCGCGGAGGCGATTTTCATGCTCCTCCCCAAGGCCGTTCGCATCGAAAATAAGCCCCCCGCCCTTAACTTCATCTTTTTTTCCGTACAAGCCGGGGAACAGAACCTCGTCAAGACCCCCCTTGCCGGAGGCCAGCTTCCTCAATGACAAAACCGGATTATCAGAGCCGGGGCCTATGCGGTCCAGCAACTCCAGGGAATGGAGCCTGAATATGCTTCCGGCCGTGGAAACCTCGGAGTTATTCCCTATGGTCATCAACTCCCTAAGAACCTGCTTCTGGCTTTTTTTTGGCATGCTTCCAAGCCTCTCTAAAAGCGGTCTTGCAGTCTCCGAAAGGAATATCCCTCTCTTGTGGGACGTCATCGCAGAAGTTGCGTCAAGGAGCATGTCAAGAACCATCTCCGGCTCGTCCATCCTCCCAAGGCCCTCGATTATGGACCTTGCGCCCTTCTCGCCGTAGAAAAACGACCTGCCGAGCGTCATAGCCCTCCCGCGCTCCGCCACCTTTAACAGGGTCCTACTAAAAGCCAGGTCGTACCGTCCAAAGACACTGCGCATGGGAGCCCATATATTGCCGGCGAATTCAAGGCGTTTGTCCTCAGGCACGTGGTCCAACGCCCCCCTCAAAGCCTTTACGTGCTCATCCAATTTCTCAGGCTGCTGGCGCGCCTCGTCAATAATGCCGTTCAATTCCTCCGCACGGCCCCTGCTCTTCAGCATGAGCTTAAGCTGCTTCAGCGAATCCGTAACAACATCATCCGGCATCCCGCCTGCCTCGCGCCCGCCCCTCCTGTGCCCGCCACCGTGCTTCTGGGTCATATCAAGAATTCACAGCCTCAATTGCATAAAAAATTGCGGCATTAGACATTATATATGCCAAATATGCCACACCAATCATACTGCGGTGCCAACTGGCTGTAAACACGGGTGCTGTCAACCGATGTACCGCCAGTTTAGGAATAAGGATGCACTACACAGCAGGGTTGATTTATCCTCCTACTTCCTCTATTAACGTACAATGCAGGCCGAGAAAAGGACCATACAAGCCCGGACTGATGATAAGGCGCTGGCGCAGCACGCTGCCGAGGTCGGGAAGGTCTTACAGTCAATCGAAGTCGCAGAGCTTCTATCGTCCAAGTATCCCGGAGTGGCGTCCGTCTCACTGGTTCGCGGCAATAAATTCGGCGTCCAGGGATACGACCAGAAGACGCACACCCTTAAGTGCGGCGTGAACATCGGAAGTCCCATAGTCACTGGACAGCAGTTCAGGCGACAATTCACCACGCATGAAAAGAAAGCGAAACCGCCTGAAACGCTTGGAATCGAGGTCATCGACCCGCAACAGCTTGGGCAGCTGACCGGCATGACACCCCGACAACTTAAAAGAGAAATCCGGAAGATGGCCCGGATGAGCCCGGAAGAAGTAATGGCCGAAATGGGGGGCGTTATGAGGGCGGACTTGGGCGGCCCGCCTTCCCTGCCTCCTGAATTGCTCGGCGGTGAAAAGCCGGAGGTACGTTTTTCTGCAGGAAAGAAGCCTGAAGACGCGTTGTTCGGCGTCGCGGCGACTACCCTCTCGCCGCCATTGAAGCAAAGGCCGAAATCAGGCGAACCCGAGCCTAAATACGAGTTCCCGCGGAAGGTGAACTGGCCCGAAATCCAGGTCCCGGAGGACGTATTAAGAAAGCTTGCTTATGGCGACCTGAGCATACCCGGCAGGGCACTGCTCCGCGAGCAGTACGAATATTACTTCTCGGGAAGCTATGTCGATGAAGGCGGTATCTCCCACTTCACTACCCTGGGGGAACCTATGTGCGACCTTGTGGAAGCCAACCTTTTTTACATAAAGGGCGACCCGAAAGTGCTTTCCCAGAGCGTGGCATACCCGTTCAAGATAGGGAACAACGCCGAGCGCATCGTCGTGCCCATCGTCGGGGACTTCTACGGCAAAGACGGCGTCATAACCGAAGAGCTTGAAAGGAAAGGAATCATAGAGCGCGTCCGAGACGAACAGGGGAATCCCGTGACCGCCCCGCTGTACGTCAAGACGATGCGCCAGCTCTACCAGGTCACCCACGGCTCCTTCCATATCTTCAAGATAGGCGAACGGAAGATAATCCCGAATTCGCCCGAAGCGGTCGAAGAGGCGTGGAGCTTAATCCACCCGGACGGAAAGCACCTGCTCCACCAGTTCGTCGACATGGTGCTGGAGAAAGCCTACGCGGATCAAGGCTACACAGAGCCTTACGACGAGTTCGCAAGGAAATTCCGCCCCAAGACAACCATCCAAGCGGGGATAGGGCTCCTCACCGAAATGAAAAAAACCAAGGACGAGATTATCGCAAGGGACGGGCAGGCCGCCGCAGACGAGCAGATTAAAATAGACCTGAGCAGCTTTGAAGACCTCCGGCTTCCGGTCTGCGGCACCGGAATCAAGGGTGCCGGCTGCTGGAAGTACGACGGCAACCATGTCTATGTTGGAGAAGGCGGAAAAGTAGACCTCCCGCCTAACTTCATCGTCGTCGGCAAGGACGGCCGGACCGCATTCGTCGTCGACGAGCGGTTCAAGGACGTCAGAGGCTACATGGCCGCAATACCCCACCAGCCGTGGTCGCGCCGTCCGGTTGGCGGCAACTCTATACAGGACTTGCTGGCTTTCGGGAGGGAGAACGAACTGATGAAGCACGGCGCACAACTTTCGTACATCACCACGGCTGTGATACCTCTACTGTCTAAAGACCAGGTCCCGGACCTTTGCACGGACCAGGCTGCCATAGCCACCAACGTCGTGCTGGACGACAGCCGCAGGGCAGGAGACCTCCTTGACCTGAAATTCCCGCTGGAAGCCGTGCAGGACGCTTACAAGGCCATCGTGGTCGAGAAGTACGCCAAGGAAAAGCTGACTGCGCAAGACGACCCGATAAAATTCATGGAAACCCATCTCGACGAGGCAAGAGACGCCCACTGGTCCAGGATGTGCCGCAACGTCGGCAAGAACCTGCGGGCCATGTTCGACGCCGGCTTCACGAACCCTTATGACCGGAACATGATAGGAAACATCAGCCTCGACGGAGGGCTGTGCGACGTCGTCGACCTCTCGCGCATGAAGCACAAAAGGGAATTCCACAGCACGCTGAACGACGTCCTGGGAGGGCTGTCTTTGGTATACAAGGTTGCGGGATTAAACCCGACCGACTTCTTCCTAAGCCGGCACTTCAAGGGCCTGCTTAAGGAATCACTGGGCGAGAAAGAAGCCGAAAGGCTGTCCGAGAGGATGGGTTCCTTCATAAGAGAAGGCGAATCCGACAATGACGGCGTCAAGAGGGCGAAGGCTATCGGCCTTGTAACGGACTCGTTCCTGAAGTCAGCGGGAATCAACGAGACGTCCGTATGGGAGATGGACGACAGGGCGTTCCTAGACATGCTCGCCCTAAACGAGGGACTGAGGAAAAAGGCCAACATAGACCCCCGGTCGGTCGAACAGATACGACATTCCCTGACAACCGGCCAGCCGGTATACGGCTCGGCAGGCGGCCCATGGATAATGGTCTCGGACATACCCTCTGCGCTGGAGCGCTATAAGGTCGGCGCTGACCTCTACCTGAGGTCCGAGACCGGGAGGGACATGCAGGAGAACTTTGCGGAAATCAAGCGCGAGTATGCGGAGAAGTATGCCACCAGCCTTTAAGAAAGGCTGGCGAAAGGTGCTATCTTCGTCCTGCGGGACTCGATAGCACAAACGACGACAAAACGGCCCTTAAGAAATGCCCTTTCGAGGGCATTTCGCAAATGCAGCATGGCGAAAGGTACTATCTCGATTGCGTTGCTATCTCAACAGTAAAAACTTCTATTCTTAGAAACTAGTGATAATATCTTCTACAATGATGCTCTTAGTTGACGACCACGGGAATACCTATCTTATCAAGGGTGATGCTGAATTTCACACTAAGTACGGCCTTCTCACAGCCGCTCAAATCAAGAACGCCAAACCTGGCGACCTCCTCACGTCCAACACAGGTCGGACCTTCCATGTTATAGAACCTAACATAACCGATTATGTGCAGAAAGCCAGCCGCGGCCCCCAGGCGATGACGCTAAAAGACCTCTCCATCATCGCAGGCTTCACCGGCCTGCATTCAGGCAGCAGGGTATTGGAGGCCGGCACCGGCAGCGGCGTGCTCTCAATCTTCCTCGCTAACATAGTGGCTCCGGCCGTCCTCTCGACCTATGACATACGGGAAGACTTCGCGGAAATTGCGCGCAAGAACTTCGCAAAATTCGGGATAACCAACATCGAAGCCAAGCTCAAGGACATCTATTCCGGCATCGACGAAACCGACCTCGACCTCGTAACGCTTGACCTCGCCGAACCCTGGCTGGCCGTCCCGCACGCCACAAAAGCATTGAAAATCGGCGGCTATCTTTCGAGCTACAGCCCCAGCATCAGCCAGAGCAAAAAACTCGTCGACTCGCTCGGCGAAGGCTACTGGCACGAAACGTTCGAGACGCTGAAAAGAGACTGGAAGATGGACGCTGTAAGACCCCACACGCAAATGTTGGGGCACACCGGATTTATCACGATAGCCCGTTTGTTAAGCAGATAATCTTATTAATATGGCTTCAATGGGAGATGAGATTGTCGTTAATGGTAAACCGATAAAAGTCGCTAACAAACCATTTGGGAATGTCAATAATGTTAAGGTCGAGTTCAAGCAAAATGAAAATCATTTCTGGCGTTCGTTAATTTTATCTGTTATACTTTTTGGAATCATACTTCTGCTATTTGTAACCAACGTAATTAGCATTCATACAACCATCCTTATATTTACCCTATGTGGTTTTATTGTGTCAATAAAAAAGAAAAGGCTGTTGAGCAGATAATTTTTCCCCTGGATTTTTTACGCACCTCCGCTAGGTGCGTAAAAAAGGCCGCCGCACACGCAGATGTTAAGGCACACAGGCTTTCTTACAATAGCGCGGCTTCTTAGAGATAGTTTTCCCCACCCAGAACTTTTTAATACTAATATCTATATCTAAGCGATGATTGTCTTTGGGGGTTCTAATTCAGTCAGTCTGGCTTGGGATGTTTCTAAGGATATCGGCGCGCAGCTTGGGAAAAGCGAGGTCAAGAAGTTTCCCGACGGGGAGGCCTATTTGCGGATTCTTTCTGACGTGCGCAACCAGGATTGCGCTGTCATCCAGTCGGTGCGGACGAACGACCATCTGGTGGAGCTTTTGCTTTTCCTTGACGCTTTGCGCGACCAGGGGGCGCGGGAGGTCGTTGCGGTACTCCCTTACCTTGCGTATTCCCGGCAGGACAAGGTTTTCGCCTCCGGTGAGGCGTTGAGCGCGAAGACCATCCTGAAGATAATCGAAGAGCTTTCCTCCAGAATCGTCACGGTCAACACGCATTTCATGCGCGGCTTCGGCGAGGGCTCGTTCCACAGGGTGCGCTTCACGAACCTTGACGCGATACCCCTGCTCACAAGCTACCTGCGCCCCCGCATGAGCCATCCAATGGTCATCGCGCCCGACGCCGGCAGCCTTGGGATGGCCAAGTATGCCGCGGAATTGATGGGCTGCGAGTTCGACCACATCAAGAAGAAGCGCATATCAGGCTCGGAAGTCATCATCGAGACCAAGCCTCTCGCAGTCAAAGGCATGGACGTCCTCATACTCGACGACATAATATCCACCGGCGGGACCATCGTCAAGGTTGCGGACTTCGTCGGCGAATGGAAGCCGAAAAGCATAAACGTCGCATGCGTCCACGCGCTCTTCACCAACGGCCTTGACATATTCCGCGGCAAGCTCGACCGCATCATCGCGACGAACACAGTGGAGTCGCCGATAAGCCGGGTTAACGTGGGCCCGCTCATCGCCCGCGAGCTGAAGCGCGAGCTTGGTTAATGCTGTTTTTCCAATTCCTTCCTTATCAGAACCAGCGCGAGCACCGGCAATACAGCGTCAAAGATTATGTTCTGGGCAAGCAAGAACGCCAGATAATTCCCGTCAGGCAGCGGAGGATGGGTGCCTAATACATAATCCGAAAAGTCGTTTGCCAGCATCCACCCCACCGGCAGCCAAACCTCCAAACCACTGGACGCGGCCGCACGCCTTGCGACAAAACCCGCCTCGAGAATCATACCGAAATGCCCGATGAAAATCAGGCCGTTGACCAGCGGCCTGTAAGAGAGGAATGTGTCGGCGTAGAGCGTCCATGCCGAAATCGTCCACATGCCGTATTTAATCAGCCCGTAGAATGCGAAGAACGAGAACCGCTGTATAAACCTGTTTTTCCTGAATGCGAGTAGGAAGACCATGAATGCCGGGTAAATCGGGCAGTCTACAAGCAGAATCCATAGCAGCGGGTTAGTCCGGGACATCGTGCTGCCGTAAGTGATTATGCCCACGGCAGTCCCGAGGATGTTTATCGCTATAAACAATAGCAGTAGGAAGCGGTTCTCAAGCAGCCTCTCAGTCCAGGCGATGTAACGAAGAAGAATTCCCATAGCCGCTCACCCTTCCCCGCTTATCTTTCGCGCAGGCACTCCGCCCGCAAGCACGCCCTTCTCGATATCCCGGTTCACGAGCGACATGGCGCTCACAGTAGAGCCGTCGCCGACCGAGACGCCCGGGAGTATCGTCGTATTCGCGCCAATAACCACATCCCTCCCGATGATCACCCTGCCGACCCTGACCTCCTCCCTCAGGAACTCATGGGCGAGAACGGTCGTCCCAAAGCCGACAATCGCATTATCCCTAATCTCAATCAACTCCGGAAAAAAAATATCAAACACCGCATCAAGGCCGACCGAAACGTTGCTGCCGACCTTCATGCCCGTCAGCCTGTAAAGCGCGCTCTTAACCCTAAGCGACGGCAGCCGGCGGCAAAAGTAAATGACCATAAAATTGAAAACAACCCTAACCGGATTCTTCACCCTCCACCAGCTCTTCAACGAATTACGCCCGCCCGTATGCAACACCCTCCTGACCTTGCGCATGGCTACTTCCACCCCTCCTCGCCGATAAGCGGCACGAAAACACAGCCGCCATGATGCTTCTCGACAAACTTACCCCCCTCATTCCTGACTTCAACCAAATCCTGCAAAAACCTATCCCCCACCGGAATCAACAGCCGCCCCCCGTCCGAAAGCTGGCCCAACAGCGATTCCGGCACGCCCGGCGCGGCCGCAGTGACGATAATCCTGCCGTACGGCGCCTTCCTAACGTAACCCAAAGTGCCGTCGCCGGAAACCACCTCGACATTGCGAATCTTGCATGAGGCAAGGTTATCCCTCGCAAAATCAGCCAAAGACTCGATGCGCTCGACAGAATAAACAAAACCATCCGGCGCCGCAGCCGCAATAACCGCAGCCTGATAACCGCTCCCGGAACCAACCTCCAGGACAACGCTATCATCCTCAAGCCCAAGCAACTCAGTCATCAAAGCCACCATATGAGGCGCGGAAATAGTCTGCCCAAAACCGATAGGCATGGGACAGTCCGCATACGCCCCAGCCCTAGCATCCTCAGGGACGAAAAGCTCCCTCGGAACACCCAACATCGCGTCAATCACCCTCCGAGACCTCAAATAACCCTCTGACACAAGACACTCAACCAGCCTCCTGCGCTTTGCAACAAAATCCATCATCACACAGCAGCACAAAAAATCACTTCCGAATCCCGTACAACTGCCTCAAACGCTGGACATGCTTCTCATAAGAAGTCAACTCCTCCCCACCCTCCTTAACCCTCCCC
>JAQTQS010000094.1 GCA_028712125.1 Candidatus Altarchaeota archaeon | reverse complement strand
GGAGTCAACGCTAAGGTGGATGGCGGTAAGGCGGGCCGGCATAGAGAAGTACATGCCTGAGGGCACCGGGAAATCCGTCGTCTCGCTGAGGGACTTGAGCGATGCGGAGTTCAGCAGGCTGGTTGCGGCCGATGCTGACCGGCCGGATTCTCCGCCAGTCGCGCTTTCGGGCAGCAGCAGGGAGATGTACCGCATGCTCCGCAGCAACCCGCCAAGGTTCGCGGTGTATCAGATGCCTAAATTCGGCATCGGGGAAAGCCTGACCGGCGGGGACCTCTCAATAGAAGGCATGGCAAGCGATGTGGACTTGACTGCTGAAAAATTCGACCCCGGAAGCAGGAACAAGGTCATGCTCCTCTGGTCCATGATAGGGGTCATACAAGGCGTACGCCAGCCCATACTCGGCTTCGTGCGCGAAGGCAGGGAGAACGGACTGCTCTATTCCATTGAGCCGAGGACTGAAAGCCTTGGCGAGCACATAGGGCTCGCATACGGACAAAAATTCGGGGAGGAACCGCAGAGGCATATGGGCGAAAAGCTGGCCGACCTCTTCGTAAGGACTGCGAACAAGAACATCATCCCGCGGGGCGCATGCCGCAGGGACACCATCTGCGTCGGCGACACCGGAGAATTATACTTCAAGGGAGGAGTCGTTTTCCAGGCCAGCGAAAGCCCACAGCTTGGCATGAACTTCATGATATTCAACCTCGGCCGCACGCACTTTCGCGACCTGGAGAAGGACGGCTTCTTCCCGCCAGCAATGCAAAGAGCCTTCCTTGAAAAAGTTGACAAGGCCGGACTGCTCGACGTGGGCGTGGCGGGGGATACGCTGCTGCCTGAATTCAGGAGATACGAAGCCGCACGAAGGAGGATGGAGCTTCCGCCCACAAAACCGCCGCAATAGGCTAAATCGCATTAGACGAACACAAACCAATAGGTTTATGAGGGGAGTGCTATGAAGAGGAGGTATCATATTGATGTACGGCAGCATGAGATTCTCATGAAACTCCTAGACACTAGCTTGCCGGACGTCATACCGGCCCGCGGCAGCAGGCCGGAAAGGAAAGGCAGCGGAGAAGTTGCCGGTAAGCTGAACATCAAGAGCCGCCATGTTGTATACACGAGCCCAAGCGGGCGTTTCACAGTCGAGAGGCTGAATCCAGGCAACTACCCCCAATTCAAGGACGACCTAGTGAGGATAGCAAAGAAGATGCCGGACACCGGACCAGTCGAAGCCGTCGGCGACTACGTTAACAGCCTGGTCAGAAAATCCCGCAAAGCCGGCTTTATATCCAGCATGTCTGACACAAGCGATTTCATAGTCCGGATAGACGGCAAAGTCGTCGGGTACAGACTGGCAGCACCGATGACAAGAGGGCCGAAAGCCGGACAAAACCTCTCCTTATTAACCATCGGCGTAGACCCCAGATACAAGGGGCTGGGTGTGGGCTCCGCCCTCTACTGGATTGCTGCGAACGAGGCAGTGCGAAGGGGCCTGCCCGGCATGAGAGCCCAAAGCCAATATGGCAACGACGAAGCAAACAATATCCTGTCTAGGATGGGGTTCGAGACGCAGAACCTGCCAACCGACTACGAGGCGCTGGTCACAGGCTGCATAACTTACAGGTGGAAGGCCAAGACCGAAGACGTGCTCAAAAAGGCGGGTGAGGTGGCGGGTGAGAAAATAGATGCCGGGGAGAAGAGGAACTGGCGGCCGAAAAGACCGGGCAGGACAATACTGCGGGGTCTAGGATAACTCTAGGCCATCGGCATACGCTAGAATACTCTTCTCCCGCATTTCTGCCCGATTTTCCGCAGGTAGTCCCTTTCCTCCCTGCTGTAGAGCTTCCTGCACGCCTCGCCGGAGGAGAGTATTACTGGCTTGTTTAGGCTTTCGCCGAAATAAACCATGCGGTTTTATATGCGCCGGATGGGATTTATTTAACGGTATTAAAGCTAATAATGGATTTTGAGAAAATGAAAAAAAAGCTGGTCTTGCTTGCGGGATTAATTGTGATAGTGTTTGCGGGAGCGGTGATAGGCCTTGACATCCTTGGCTCGGTGAGCCAGGGTAATGCGGCTTCGGACGGCAATCTGGAGGTCACGGTGTACAACACCAACCTTGGCGTCGTCAAGGACGTCGTATACCTGCCGCTGGGGGAGGGCGACAACTGGCACAGGCTCGAGGGCGTTGCGTCGGCGATAGACCCGACGAGCGTGAAACTGAGGTCGCTTGACGGCAGCTTCGAGGTTTTGGAGCAGAACTACCAGTACGACCTCGTTAGCAAGCAGAAGATTCTTCAAAAGTACATCGGGGAGAGAATACGCGGCTTTCTCGTCATCGGAGACAACAAGGAGCCTGTTGAGGGGGAATTGCTGAGCTCGTCCGGGAACGAGATGATAATACGTACTGCCGACGGCGGGGTGCAGATAGCGACAATAGATAACCTGATGCTCCCGTCACTGCCGGAAGGCCTGATTACGAAGCCGACGCTGGAGTGGCTTATCCAGAGCACGATGGCCGGCAACAAGAGCGCCGAACTTTCATACATGACCTCGGGGATGTCGTGGAGCGCTGATTATGTGATGGTTGCGAACAGCGACGACACCAAGATGGACCTGAACGGGTGGGTGAGTATCACGAACAACGCCGGGGCGACGTTCGAGAACGCGAACTTAAAGCTT
>JAQTQS010000003.1 GCA_028712125.1 Candidatus Altarchaeota archaeon | reverse complement strand
CGGGTTCAAGGCTTGTTGTAGTGGTTGCTTCTAGGACAGTTGATGTCGCCTTGGTTTCTCCTGTATTGCCTGTGCAGCCGGACAGCAATACAACCGCCGCGAGTAACGCAATTAAGGCTTTCATGCAACAGTATTTTTGATGCGGTCTATTTAAGCATTTGGAAGAAACTTTTCAGGCTTTGGCGTCTTTCGGCTTTTCAGCGACTGTCGTCCAGATTATGGCCTTTTCCACGACGTCGCTTCCAATCAGGCGTCCGGGTATCGTCACGTTCGACGGGTGCGGCTCCATGAACGGGCCTCTCGGGTTGCCGTAGTGGAACATCGCTATGTCGGCGTTGTGGTCCATCCCGCAGTGCCCGCAGAAACTGGCATGCCGTCTCTCCCTCGGGCCGATGTGCACTTCCATGTCGTCGTTTTGATGGAGGATTTTAAAGCCCCGGTATTTCAGCTCGTTTGCAAGCCATGTCTCGTGGTACTCGTAGAGGTTTTGCACCGCAGTGTTACGGTGGAACACCTTCTTGTACTCCTTCCATGCCTGTCCTCCGAATTCCTCGCCTACCTTCGTGAGGGCGTCGGCCACCTGCTTGCGGTCTTTCGGAGTACGGAAGAACAGCACTCGTGTTGGGTCCGGGACGAGGCCTCTTGCGAGCAGCCTGTTGACGACCTGTTCGTCGTTCGGGAGGAGGTCCTGGAATGAGAAAAATCTGCCGCCGGGCTGCATGACCCGCCATAGTTCGGCGACTGCGTGGTCAAGGTAGTCCAGCGACGAGAACGGCGTGAAACCGACTATGTTCTTGTACGAGCCGTCAGGGACGCCGAGCCGGTAAATGTTCCCGACCCTGACGTCGGCCTCCGGGAATCGCTGTTTGTACTCCGGCAGGTAATTGGGGTCCCATTCGACGCTGACCATGCTCCTCCTGAAATCATCCGGCGCCATCCAGTAGAAGTCGCCCCATCCGGCTCCGACCTCCAGGCTCTCGCCCTTTCCGGCTGGAAGGGCATACTGCCCAAGAATCCTTGTAATCAGGTTGTGCTCCGCAGCCCAAAGCGAAGGCCGGTGGTCTCCCATTTCCGAAGGCCTCTCAACGCGCCCTGCGCCCCAGTAATTGCCCTGCATGTCTCCAGCCTCCATGCCCGGGACGTTGGGGAGAGGCGTAAGTATCTTGTCTACTGGATAAGGCCTGCCGTCTTCAAAGAGCTGGCCGTCTGATAGCGCGCCAGCAACCCGGTCAAAGTCCTTTGGAGACAGCGTTTCGTTGTTGCCGATTACGGCCTTCACGAGCGACTCGAGCAGCATCCCCTTGTGCTCCTGCTTCACCATGAACCTGCCTCTTTGGCTCAGGTCTGCGTTCGGATTAAGGAGCATCGTCTCGGCGAGGGACTGCTGGAGCTCCATCTTGGTCGGAGTTACATTCAGCGGCTTCAGGCGCTCCCCGATCGCCTCGGCGGCCAGCGGGAAGGAATTGAAGTCGTAAATCCTCTTCAACGGAGGCATGTAATCCGCAGTAAAAAGCCGGTTATCCTGTTCTACAATGGCCAGAACCCGATCAGCCACCATCCTCCTGTTCTCAAGTTGCACAGAGTATTATGGGAAAAACAGGGTAATTAAGGCAGGGACGTCAGTCCAATCTTCACGTTCCCTGATTTTTAATCTTTCTGGCCGATGCCGCCAGGTTTTCGAGGAGTTTTTTAATCAGCTCGCGCGTCTTCTCGTCCTTCAGGTTCCCGTTTTCATCAATCTTCTCCTTGGCGAACGTTACGAACACCTCGGGCCTGTTTATCGGGTGCATGTCGAGGTATACGAAGGTCTGGCGCAGGTGGTATTGCGCGCGTGCTGTGCCGAGCATGCCGCCGGAGGCGCCCATTATGGCAACCGGCTTTCCCTCGAAGGAGTTGTCGGTATAAGGCCTTGACGCCCAGTCCATCGCGTTCTTCAGCACGCCGGGTATGGAATAGTTGTACTCCGGTGTCGCGATTAGTATCGCGTCGGCGGACCGTATTTTCGCCTTGAATTCCCTTACTTTGGCCGGCATTTCACTTTCGAGGTCGGCGTTGTACGGGGGGATTCCATCAAGGTCGAATGTCTCGATTTCGCAGTCCTTGGGTGTAAGTTCCGCTGCCGCTTTTAATATGGACTTGTTGTACGAGCCTTTTCTGAGGCTGCCTGCGAAGCCCAGGATTATGGTGTTTTTTGTCATTTTGTGTTTTTTTTCATCAGTTTGACTTTCTTTTTGACGATTGGCTGCCCCCCATATTTATTATACTGTTTTATATATGTACTTAAATTGTAAAAGGGTGTGTTGACATGTCTAATAAAAATGTTTTTGGGTGTGTTGCAACGTCTAATAAAAACGTCTTCGCGTCTTTTGCGGTTCTGTTTTTCCTGCTTCCTGCTTTTTGTTCCGCGTTCACCTGCGACGACATAAACCCGAAGACGGGCATGTCCATCCTCACCTACATCGGCGAGAGCCACAAGATTACCGCAGGAAGGGACGTTGTGACGGTCGACAAGCGCATCAAGTACTGCAAGGACATAGAGGAGAAGGACTACCGCTTCCTGCTGCTGATAAACCAGCAGTATGAGACCATCGGGCTGTTGAACTGCACCATCATCAAGAACGGCGTGAGAAAAGAGTGCGACAAGAAGCTCATCGAGACCTACCTCGACGGCATAATACTCTACCTCCCGGAGATGAAGAAGGGCGACTCGATGGAATTCTCATACCAGAACGACATAAAGTTCCCGCTGGACAAGGTCTGGAGCACGTCAGACATCTACCTGGAGTCCGAGTCCCCGATAGAGAAAAAAGACCTCACCATAGAAGTGCCCAAAGCCCTCGACTTCCAGTACTACGCTAGCAAGCAGGAGCCGGAAATCTCAGAAACGGCGGTGAACCGGCTTTACTCATGGCACGTGGAGAACGTGCCGTACTACGAGGAAGAGTCGCTCATGCCCCCCCTCAGGCACAGCCTCTCGCGCGTCTCATTCACGACCTTCAAGTCATGGGACGAAGTCGAGGAATGGTTCGAAGGCCTGTTCACCGAAGTCATGAAGAAGCAGTACGTGGAGGTCAAGGCCGCGGAGGTTGCGAGGGGCGCATCAACAGACCGCGAGAAGGTCGAGAGCCTCTACAACTGGGTCCGGGACAACATAACCTACCAGCAGTACGGGCTCACGTTCCTCTCAGGCTACAAGCCGAGGGAGCTCGACGACATACTGCGCGACCAGGCCGGCGACTGCAAGGGGCAGGCCGCGCTGCTTGTCACGATGCTTGAGTCTGTCGGCATAAAGTCCAATCCCGTGATAATCAGCTACCGGGACATCACAAGGGACGTGCCCGGCCCGTACAGCTTCTACCACGCCGTGGTGCACGTCCCTGACGTCGACGGGGGCATGTGGCTTGACACGACGTGCTATTACTGCCCCGCGGGATACCTGCCTTCGGATTACCAGAACATGTATTCGCTGACTTTGCTGGACCGGGAAAAGGGCTTCAAGCCGACGATGAGCCTCCCGGCCGAGAAGATAGCCATGAGCATATCCTCAGAGGACGATGTCCTGTCAAAAGACGGGTCTGCAACCATTGACACTGCGGTAAGGATGTACGATGAGACCGCTTACGCCTACCAGTACCAGATACGAAAGAAGGGGCTGGACTCCATCCAGGCCATCCTCAAGGAAGGCATGGACGAGCTGGTCACCGCGGAGTGCGGCGAGGGCAAGGTCAGCAACTTCACGATGAGTTTCGGCGACCTTAACACCAACTTCTCATTCTCGTCGACCTGCAAGAGGTACGCGACGAAGTCCGGCGACAAGCTCATACTGAGCGCGGGCAGCGACAGCTCCGGCGGCCTTAGCGCGTTCTCGGACATAATCAGCAAGGACAAGAGGAGGTTCCCGATACTCATACCCTACGAGATTATCTTTTACATAAACGGGAGCATAAAGCTGCCGTCGTGCTATGCGGTCGAAGAGCTCCCCCCGTCCAAGAGCGTGGACGAGTCTTTCATCAGCGTTGAAGACAGCCTGTCTTACATGAAGGAGTCAAACACCCTCTACACCAGCGCTTTGATAAAGTTCAAGCCTGACGAGATTGCCGCCGAGAACTTCAGCAATTTCAAGGAGGTGGTGTCAAAGCTGACCGAGCCTTATTCCATAATAGCGGCCCCGCAGGATGCCGCGATTTCGAGTGCTGTAAAGGACATCCAGGACGCCATCTCAAAGTCAGGCGCTGCGTCTGACGTGAAGGCTACATGGGGTGCAACATTATCCTCTGCGCAGGCTCTTTCAGGCGAAGGCAAGTGCGGGTTGGCATTGACGCAGCTGAAGGCGCTTCAGGAGGAGATAAAGGGCTACGGCGCAGCAGTCGTAAAACCGAGCGAGCCGGCGCAAACAACGCTCGAGCAGAAAGATGGCGTAACGACCCAGCCGACGACGACGGCAGCTCCCGCGGCCGGCGAGGAGGAGACTCCGAAGGACTCAGGCCAAAGCCAGGGATGCCTTCCAGCGCTGCCGGCCGTGCTGGCTGTGGCAGTGTCGCTCCTCATGGGGGTTCCATACATCCTAATCAAAAGATAGTTTTGAGCCCGGTCAAAAGTGGAAGACCTGATAATGTTCCAGAGATTTCAAGTAGTCCTCATCATCTGGGTCATGGTTGGGTTTTCATCTTTTGTACTCTTCCACTTCAGAAAAAACTCTAAATTAAGGAGTAGACTGTATCCCTGGTTCGTTTTGTTTGCCTGTCTCTTGTCAGTTTTCTTTGCCGGATGGATTACCGGCTCCATGTCGACGGTTTTTATATGATGCCCGATTGTAGAAGATTTGAAGTATTTTTCTAACGCATGCATTCGGTTTATCTAGTTTTCCATGCAGTCGGGATTGCCTTCTGTCACGTATGATTCGTACCTGTTTGCGTTTTGGATTATTGACAGGGTTTTTACCGTCCCGGCCGTTTTGGTGTAGCCTTCGTTCAGGCATTTTTCCCTTGTTTGGTTTGTCGTGTCGCTTGTTATTATCTGGCTGTAGACGCCGGGCACTGACAGGTCTTCGGTCGTGTTGATTGAGGTTAGTTTCGGGCATATGGCGTTCCCGGCCGTTTCCATGAGCGTTTCAGAGCCTGTCGTAAAGCACGTGCGATAGCCGCAGTCTCCGCCGCCGGGGCTGCACCAGCCCCAGCGGTAGTACAGTTCGAATGGTGTTTCCTGCCTGTATGTTCCCTTAGCCTTGATGAATCCGCCGCGCGAAAGGTCGGCCTCGATGCATGACAGACTGTAGTCCTCACCGCTCAGGTTGAACTGCTGACTGATTAAATCCGTAATCTGGCTGCGCGTCTCCTCCTCCAGCTGTTCCTGCATTGTCGCATTGCCGCCTGAGAGCGCGGTTGCCAGCGCCTTGGCATTTTCGAACGCGGTCGGGCCGCTTGTGCAGCTTTTGACTAATGGGACTTGTATCGCGGCTATCTGGTTTACCGGCGGTTTTAGGATGAGGACTGTCGGCGTCCTGCCTGCGGCGCTGACCGACACGGCCATTGTTGTGAAGTTGAACTGCTCCTCGCATGTCGTGAAGTTTACGGCATTCGTCGCGCCGCCGCTACCGTCAGGGAAAGTGAGCACGATACGGCCGTCCATAGGGAGGTCCGTTTCCTCGTCTATCAGCGTTATCGTTAATCCGGTATCAAATCCGTTCTCATGCTGGTGAAAGCCGGTGCCGCCGCAGAGCGACTTGTTGTAGGGTTGTGTTGAGACTATCCTGAAATAATCAGTCTGCGCGCCCGCCTGCGGCTCTTCGTCGATGCCTCCATTGGTTCCTTCCGGCCTCTTTTCGTTGAGGCATGCGCCGGCAAGGACAAGGGACAGCAGTATGCAAAGTAAAGCCCACTCTCTTTTCATGTTCAATATCTATGGCAGATGGGGGATAAATATCCCGAATCCCGGCTTCTGAAAATCAAGTCATGCCATGCCGGGTTATTTGCCCTTCGCCCCCGCAAGGTGCCCTCCCAACGCCGCGCATGCGGCCCCGATTATTATCGAGAGTACCGGGCCTACGAACAGCGCCAGCAGCGCGATTACTACGTTTATCCCGAAGGTTCCTATAGATGTCGCTATGTTGACCACGGCGCCGAACACGTTCGCAAGGCCGCCTATGATTCCGACTATCAGGCCGAAGACGGCTCCTGCGGCCGCGCATTGCATGAGGTTTGCCGCCTTCTTTTTGGCCATCTGCTGGCCTACGTATACTGCCAGTGCGATGCCCAGGACTATGGAGATGACAAAGAAGCCGAGTCCGGTGAAGACGCCCACGCAGGCGCCTAAGGGTCCGAGGGCGACGCCCATTACGCCGTTTACAATGCTTATGACCGCTCCCACTATGTAGAGTGCTATGCTTACGGCTATCGGTATCTTTAACACGTCAATATATTCCTTCAGGTCTTTTCCAGCTAGGTTCATCTTTCATGCCTCCGGTGTCTTGTGTTATCCTATTGAATGCATGCAATAAAAGCTTTCTTGCAGCCTGCTATTGTGTTTCGCCCGCGGCTCCGCCGGCGTACCTGTCGGTTATCCTGTAGAAGACGTCCCTGCCGGCTATCTTCAGCCTTTCTACCACAGGGCCGTATTTAGCGCTCGTCTCCGCCATCAGCGCCTCCAAGTCCCCGTTGTTCTGGCCTTCGGTGTTCTTCCCGCCGAATGTCCTGTTCAGCTCCAGCACGTCGTTGGCCCTTGCGCAGTGCGGTAGGGTCATGTGGGAATCTGACAGGTATGCCATTATAGCCGTTGCCTGCGCCTTTCTTGTCGCTGTCTTGAGCCTGCCGCTTGCGGCAATGTCCAATTGAACTTTCGCCTCGTTTATGTTCTCGTGCATCGCTCCCGGCCGGGATGGCGCGTGCGTCTGTCCTGCAAGGTCAGGCTGCTGGGTGTGCCTGTAATCCGGGCTTATCCTGTAATACCCCTGGGAGACCCTCTCCACCATCTCAGATCTTACCATGTCCGTGAGCAGTCCCTGCACAGTGCTTTCGCCCATGCCTGTCTCTTCTATTATGCTTTGCCTTTTCGCCCCGTATTCGAGGCTCAGGCCCATGTTCGACAGCGTCATTACTACGGCAAGCCTCCTCTCTATGGCATCCGCCATCCTGGGCTCCTCCATTGCATCGCCGCCCGTAGTCAGAGTCGCGACAGCCCGGTATATGTCGTCAACCCGCCCCGCCGTCAAGTCCGGGGAGAAGTGCCTGTTCGGCGGCCGGTCGTCGCTTATGGTCATCTCGTACATCCGGCGCATCCTCCTCAGGGGATCTGTCGCGTCCATGTAAGTCGTCCTGTAAACTTCCGGAAGCCTCATCCTGTCAACTTGGGATATGACGTTCGGGCTCATCATCACCGTCGTCCCGGTCGGGTCGGTCCTTCGTATGATGTCCCTGTCGGTAATGAGGTGGCTTATCCTCGCGCTAATCCTGTCCTCAGAAACGTTCTCCCCCGCAAGGCCCGTATGGACGGCCCTGACCAGCGTTTTCCTTTCTGCGACATAGTTTTGCGAGCGCGCAAGGGCGATTACAATGGCCAAGTCGGTCTTGAACTCCTTCTCCCTCCTCGGGCCGTATCGTGTTTCGTCCAGGATTCCGACGAGTTGCGCTGTCGCCTCGGCTTCGTCTTGCGGCTGGAGTTCCACGGTCCCGCCGGTTTTTCTGACGGCGTCGGCCAGCCTGACCGCACCGCCGGCTTTGGGGTAGTCCACAACCTTGTCGGTTCCGGAACCTAGGGCTGCAAGGTCCCTGTCAAGGTTTTGCATTCCTTCACCGCCAAGGTAAAGCCGTGCGAGATTCCTATGGCCCCTAAGCTTGTCTAAAAGGTTGTCCCTGCCAATCTGGAAGTCTTCGTCAGGGGAACTGAGGTTGCTAAGGTAGTTCACAATCCTCCTCTGGTGGGCCGGGAGCCTGTTAATCCTGCCGAGTTCGGCCCTGAGCAGGTACTGGGCGTTGAGGGTGCTGAACATCGGGTCCTCGCCTGGATAGCTCAGGTCTGCCGGAATCCTGATGTCGTGCACGTACGTCGTCAGGCTGGCCCTGGGCTCGTGCTCCTCCGGTTTACCTCCCGTGACTGATTTAGATTCCGCCGGCCCCGCATCCGGTGATTTTCTCCTTTCTACAAGATGCGGGTCGTCCTTAAGGCGTTTCACCACCTCCAGGCTGCTCTGTTGCGCCGCATCAGCCATCATGAGGAAATTAACGTCAAGCAGGTCCGCAGGTTTGACATAATACGCCCAGGTGTTGACAAGCTCCAGGGCCAGATGCAGCCTTCCGGGCTCGGAAAGCCTCAGGGCCGTTTCCTCGTCGTCGAGCATCCTGTCCAGAATCCTCCCGGCCGTTCCCCTTCGGTCCGGCAGGTCCTGTATGGCCATGATTGAGTTAATTGCGCTTGGTATCGCGGCAAACCCTGCGTTAGCCGTCCCGCCAGTGCGCTCTATGTTAGGCAGGATTTCAGGCCGGCCTAGTATGAGCCGAAGATATTTTTCTGAAAATTCCGGCTCAAGTCTTGCAATGTCTGCCATCCGCTTGCCTGTGAGCCATATGGTGGCGTTCCTCGCATCCTCGCTTGTTGTGAGCTCTAGCGCGCTTCGGTCGCGTATGAAGATGCGTGCAAAAAGACTTCTCTTTAGGGCGGAAGTCTCTTCCATGCCGTTGTCTATCGCGAATTCCAATAGGTTGTCGAATGCCCTGTTCCCACGGGTGATCCTTGCATCATCCATTCCAATTTCCCTGCAGTCCGGCGTGCTGGCTAGGTGGGTTAGGAACAGCAGGTTGTCGTATACATTCCTATATTCCCTCCTCCCTTCTTCCACGTCAAATGGTGTGCCCGCCATGTTCCTGGAAACTGAGCGCACCGCCCTGGCCAGGCTTGCCGTATCATTACCGGTCATGAACTCGTATTCATGCACACCCGACAGGAATATCGCCCTGAATGCGGCTTCCCCGGCTTCGGATTTGATGACGTCGCGGCCGAGTCTGTTGAACATGAGAACGCTGCCCATAAGGTCTGTTGCGTTTCCGAACCGGGTCGAGTCTGTCATCATGCCTATCCTGCCTTCTGCGTCCTTCGGTTCTGACAGCGCGTGCTGGAAGTAGAGGAGCATCCACTCTGGTTTCTCATACCTGCCTCTTAAATCCCCAAGAATGTGGAAAAGGCTTCTTGACTGGACTACAGTCAGCCTGCCGCCACCCCCCCAAAAGGCCTTGTAAGCCCCTATGGCCGAATCACGCAAAGCCGGCGGGAAGTCACGCCTTATATTCTCTTCTATGTGATTTTGGTCAATGTACTGGGCTTCGGTGAGGGAAACCGAAGGCTTTGCTTCTGACGGCGGCGTCCCCGGCACTACGGCGCTTGCTATCGGCCTTCGATGCGGTTCTGGTATTGGAGGCCTATCCGCCGGCCTTGGGATTGGAGGCCGTTCGGTCTTCGGCTCTGGACGGGGCACTATCTTCGGCCGCTCTGGAATTGGTATCATGTCGTCAAGTTCCTTGGCCATGTCTTCGACAGGTTCTCCGCGCCTTAGTTTTCCGGCGAGCTGGCTCATTTTCGCGTGGTCGGGCTTCAATTCCGGGTGCAATGCTATCGCAGCCCTGTCTATCTCGCCCGGGTCACGTTCGTAAATCCTGAGCATCAGTTCCGCCGTTTCGGGCCGGCCTCCCGCGAGCTCCGACTTCAGGAATCCGTACGCTTCCGCGTGTTTTACGCTCATGTCCTGCGCGAGTACCGCAAGCTTGAGGTCTTTTTGCCTTGCCGCCTCGAGCCTAAGGACGGCTTCCGGCTGAAGCTTTTTTCCAGATGAAAGCTCGATGCTCTTCGGGAGCGGAAGGCTGACTCGCGCGCTTTCCGCGTACGCCACCTTCTGAGGCTCCACCTGCCTCATCCTACCGCCTTCGATAATGTAAACCTGCGTCATGTTATTTTTGCGCCCCTGAGCACTTCAAGCCTGCCGTCGTTCTCCGCCCGCACGCATAATGGTCCTGCAAGGGCGGTGACGTCAGGATTCTGATAGAGATACATGTACAAGTCATTCAGGTAGTTTGGATTTGAGGTTATTTCCCTCTGGAGCCTGCCGGCCCCGATTGCCATGACATAAGGCCGGTAGCCCTCGGGTGCTTCGGCTATCATCTGTATCGTTCTGCCCCGGTCTCCCTCGTGGGAAGACCAGTCTCCCGTCCCTTGTTCGATGGCGTATTCGAGCTGGAAGGTTCTGTCCTTGAATGCTGACTCTACGACCGCCTCCGGCTCCCTCATCCTGAACCTGTCAACCTTACCCCTCAAGAGGGCGGTGAACCTTCCTGCGGAGTAGGGCGCATACAGCATTTCTCCAAGCCTTCTAACAAGTGCCTTGGAGTCCAGCATGCCGGCTGCTCTGTCCATTGCTGTCTGCGTTTCGGCCGGGTCGGCTGTCGTCGAGACATCGCCTATGAGAGCGAGGACCGCTGCCTGCACTTCTGGCGTGTGGCCTGATGTAATCGCCGCAAGCTTTCTCGCCGATTCTGCGTCCTTCAGTTTTGGAATTCTCTCTGCGAGCTTCTCATACTCGGATTTCATTCCGGCGGGCAGTTCGACTAGCGCGTTCTGGTACTCCCTCTTTTTCGTTTCAAGACCTCTGAAGGCAGCCAGTATCTTTTTTGGCTCGCCTTCCATTTCCTTCCACTGCTCAGCGCTTATCGATTTCAAGTCGTCGTCGTTAAGCACACTCCTCCGAAGGAAGGCTCTCGCATCGTTCATAGACTGCATATCGTCCACCCTGAAGAGGATGGTGTAGGCCTTTGCGACGTTCAGCTGCGGATTATCCCCCAGGCACGCTAGGAACTCCCTTAGGAGGTAATCCCTGTCCGGCTTCAAGTCTGCGCAGTATTCGGCAGCCTCAAGGACGCCGGAGCGGGTCAGGAATTCCATCTGATTGGGTCCATTGGCCATGGTAAGCGAGATCGCCTCGGCAAGGGACCTGTCCTTTATCCCTTTTACATTCGTGTTGTCGAAGTCGCGGATTTTCTTGACGCGTTCGAGCCTCTGGATGAAAAGACTCCTGTAGGCGTCGTCATCAGCGATTCTGGCGACTTTGCCTGCGGATTCGGCAAGGCCCTCGTATTGCACGACGGTGCCGTCCCACCCGGCGGCGGTCCTTGGCGTGTACCTTGCAGCATATTCAATGGCCGCCTCAGGGCTCTCTTTAGCCATCCTGGCAAGGGGTCCCGTGAATTTCGCTATATAGTCCGTGTCCGACGCCGCGGCATCGAACAGCCTGACCGCCCCTCTAAGCCCGTCCATGTCGGCGTCATCGACGTTTGGGATATGAGCGTCACCCCTTTTTAACGGCTCGTAGTATTCCCTGAACTTGGCGTCGGTCCTTATGTCGTCAAGCACGCTGATGGTCTGGGCGGACTTTTCATGGAGGTATTGCGCATGGTCCGATACGTCGTCCGCCTTGGCTAGCGCTTCGAATGACATCCTCATGAAGTCTGCGTTTATCGAAGTCAGGAACATGAAGTTTAGGAAATCCGCCGTTGGCTTCTTTGCGGTCATGGCCGCGAGCGTCTCTTTCGCCAGAATGTAGGTCGGTGTGGAGTGCAGCACTTCCACTGCGTCAGCCCTGTCGCAGATGGCGTAGGCGTTCGCGAACCTGTTCCTACGTTTGTCTAATCCCTCGCTCGTGTCCTCCACTAGCCTGAAGATGCCGTCTATGAAGGCGGGTTTCTCGGCCTGCCGTATGCAGTCCATCTCGAACACCGTTGAGTTTATCATGAGCCTCGCCAGGTTGATGTGTAGGGAGCCGGTAAGCTCGACACACATCTTTGCCGGGTCTTTCTCATACGCCCTTGCCTTCTCCAGAATGTTTTCGATGAGTCCCGCACGGTCGTCATTCGACCTCAAAGACATTCTGCTGACAACCTTAAGGAAAGTTATCTTGTGGTCGCCCCCCACTTTGTCGACGATTTCCTTTGCCTTTTCAAGCTGCTCCTTTGGCAGACCGACCTTGCTCCAGAAAAGGCCGCCGACCGCGCAGTACTTCCTCATGAACTCGGCAGGCATCTTCTCGTCATAGAGGTGAAACGTCGAGGCGTTATGCGCATCAATGTCAGCAAGCACGGTCGCACGCAGGTTTTTCGGTCCTTCGGCCCCCTCATAAAACGCGACCCTACCCCGGACCTTGTCATATGCGAGAAGCCATGCCTTGTTTCTGTTCGTCCTAATAGACCATCTCCTGTTCTTGCCTGAGGAGACCTCTTCGACAGATTCCGCCTTCTCGCCCGCCCCCAGCAGCCCAATTGTCTTCAAGCCCTTGTTCATCTGCCTTAATTCCGGCTTCTGGTCAATTGTCATGACAAGCCCGTCATCAATCCAGCTTAGCATCTCCCTCTGTGCGTCGAAGCGGATCGACCTCCCGAAAACGTCCACAACAGCCTCCTTCTTATCGGCTGCTGGCATGTTTGAGATGCCGATTCTAGCAAGCCGTTTCACGACGTTCTCCCTGCCGGAAGGCGACATGTAGTCCAGAGCAACCCAGCACTGGAGCCTCTTGTCCTCGTCAAGCAGGCCAATGTGCCTGTCGACGACGCCCAACTCCACCTGTGTCAGCCCCTTAGCCTCCTTATCCCTACGGAGCATGGGATTCGCCTCGATTTCATTAATAAGACCAATAAGCTCGTCAAGACCAGCAGGCCGAAGCTGTTCCTGGCTTTTCCCCGGCTTCCGCGTGGGGGCCTTCCCCTCAGGCTTCTTGGCTCCTTTCTCAGGGATAAGGCCCCTCGCCTCCAACATGTTTCTAGCCCATCCAGTGAAGAACATCAGCTCGTCTTCATTAAGAAATTCCCTGGCTACGCCAGGCTTGAACCTTACAACAGAGACACGGTCTTTGGACTCGGCGCCGACTGCTGACGCGCCGGCCAATGGCATGACCGCGCCCAATCCTGAGGGAAGACCCTCAACAGATATTGTAGAATCTTTCAGCCTGATGACAACCCTGCCGGCAGTGTCTTCCTTCGGGCCGAGCAGCCTGACTTCCGGACTTGGCGGGTATGGCTCGCCGTAGTATATCTTCCTGAGTATCCGACTTATTTTTGTATAGTCGGTATCTTTTTTGCCACGCTCAATCTCGATGGTTCTCTTGTCATCAACGAACTCTTGAGGGTTCGCGGTGGTCACTACGGTATGCGGCTTTCCGTCCCTTATAACCGCCTCGACCTCACCCTTGCCGTCCACTTCAGCAGGGGATGCGACACCCATCGGCTTCCTGCCTCGGAGCAGTTCCTCCACCGTCCTGCGCCCTGCGGCGCTGTCCAAGCCTGCCGACTTCGCTTCATGTATCAGCCGCTGGAAGACGAATTTCTCCCTGATGGACGAGGCGTTCAATATTACATCCGAGAACACCTCTTTAGCCGCTTCTTTTTGGCCGATGCCATTAGGAACGGGAGCTGTAAGGCCGTCCTTGTTGATGACCACTTCCACATGCTTGCCATGACGGCGGCCGGGCGGATTTAATTTAGACACATTTAATCAATACGCAGGATACTATATTATATGCCCCCTCCTCCTTCTGAAGGCGGGCAAAACAAGGAATCATCTCATTCTAAATCGGCCCGCGGTCTTGCCCGGACGTATCATTGTCTCATACTGGGCCGTCGTGAAACGCATGCGGCTTGTATATATTGCCGTAATCAAATTTCCTAATGATGCCGTTCACCGAAAAGACCCTCGCATACTTCGCCAGCCGCGAAGCGGATGACGTGGCCGCCGAGCTGAAGACATCCGCAAACGGCCTTTCAGAGCGCGAGGCCAAGAGGCGCATTGCCGCCTACGGGCCGAACGTGATTTCCGAGCGGAAGCGTCTGAACGTGATTTTCGAGTTCCTCTCGCATTTCAAGAGCCCGCTGGTCATCATCCTGCTGATAGCGGCGGGCGTGTCGGCCTTTCTGGGGGAGTTCGCAGACGCAATCATCATCGCCGTGATGGTGCTGCTCGGCGTCATATTGGACTTCTTCCTGGAATACAATGCCGGCAAGGCCTCGGAGAAGCTGAAGCAGATAGTCCGCACCAAGGTCACCGTAAGCCGGGACGGCGCAAGAAAGGAAGTGTTCCATTCCGACATCTGCGAGGGCGACGTCCTGTTCCTGAGCGCGGGCAGCATGGTGCCCGCGGACGCCCGCATCATATCCGCCAAGGATTTCTTCGTCAACCAGTCCTCGCTGACAGGCGAGTCCTTCCCATCCGAGAAGACCGCCGCAAAACTTCACGAAGCCGAGCACTCGGTCTCCGAGATGCACAACATCGTATTCCTAGGGACAAACGTCATAAGCGGCTCGGCCACGGCAATCGTGCTGAAGACCGGAAGCCATACAGAGTTCGGGAAGATAGCTTCAAAGCTTTCGTCTCCGTCCGAAGAGACCGACTTCGACCGGGGGATAAACGACTTCGGCCATCTCGTGATGAAGGCGACGTTCTTCCTGGTCCTGCTGATATTCCTCTTCAACGCGATGATGAAGCGAGACCTTATTGACTCCTTCCTGTTCGCGCTCGCCGTCGCGGTCGGGCTTACTCCAGAGCTTTTGCCGATGATAATGTCCGTTACGATGGCCAAGGGCTCCCTTGGCATGGCGAAGGAGGGGGTCATCGTGAAAAGGCTGGCCTCGATACCGAACTTCGGCAGCATGGACGTGCTTTGCACCGACAAGACCGGGACCCTGACTCAGGACAAGATACAGCTTGTCAAATATACGGACGCCGTAGGCAGGCATTCAGAGAGCGTGCTGCTGCACGTATACCTCAACAGCTCATACCAGACCGGAATCAAGAACCCGCTGGACACCGCAGTACTGGAGTTCAAGGCGATGGACATCTCCGCCTACGAGAAGGTCGACGAGATTCCGTTCGACTTCGTCCGGAAGAAGATGAGCGTCGTCGCAGGACGGTCTGGAAAGAGGATTCTCATAACCAAGGGCGCGCCTGAAGAGGTGTTCAAGTCGTGCGAAACATACGAGCACGACGGAAAACCCATGCCTCTCACTCACGAAGCCAAGGAGAAGGTGCGCGAACAGTACCACAGCCTAAGCATGGACGGCTATCGCGTCCTTGCAGTCGCAGTCCGGGAAGTGCCCGAGGCAAAGTCCTACAGCAAGCACGACGAGAAGGACATGAAATTGCTCGGCTTCGTCTCGTTCCTCGACCCCCCAAAATCCGACGTCAAGGAAGTCCTCCAGGAGCTCCACCACGCGGGAGTGGAAATAAAAATCATCACCGGCGACAACGAGCTCGTCACAAAGAAGATATGCGACGACATAAGCCTGCCGATAAAGGGAATATTGCTGGGAGCCGAGATAGACCACCTCACAGACGACGCGCTGCGCGTCCGCGCCGAAAAGACCACAATCTTCGCACGCTTCTCCCCTGACGAGAAAAACCGTGTCATAAACGCCCTAAGGGCCAACGGCCACGTCGTCGGCTACATGGGCGACGGCATCAACGACGCGCCGTCGCTAAAGGCGGCGGACATCGGAATCTCGGTGAGCAGCGCAGTCGACGTCGCAAGGGAGTCGGCCGACATAATCCTCACGAGAAAGAGCCTCCGGGTCCTACGCCACGGAATACTGGAAGGCAGGAAAACGTTCGGCAACACCCTGAAATACATAATGATGGGCCTTTCCTCAAACTTCGGCAACATGTTCAGCGTCCTCGGCGCCGTAGTATACCTGCCGTTCCTACCGATGCTGCCCGTCCAGATACTCCTCAACAACTTCATCTACGACTTCTCGCAGATAACGATACCGACCGACAACGTGGACAAGGAATTCATCCAGAAGCCCAAGCGCTGGGACATGAAATTCATAAGGAAATTCATGATAGTCTTCGGCCCGGTCAGCTCCGTGTTCGACATCATCTCATTCATCGTGCTCTACGGCATATTCGGCCTTTCGCAGGCCGCATTCCAGACCGGCTGGTTCATGGAATCGCTCGCGACGCAGACGCTGGTGATACACGTCATAAGGACCAAGAAAATCCCCTTCATACAGAGCAACGCAAGCAGGTCTCTTTTGGCGAGCAGCATACTGTGCGTCGCGTTAGGCTGGCTGCTGCCCTACACCCCGCTGGCAAAGTATTTCGGCTTTGCGCCATTGTCCCTGCCAATCCTCGCCGCCCTGGCGGGCATCGTCCTAGTCTACCTCGTGTGCGTGGAAATCACGAAAAGGATATTTTACGCAAGAAACGACCTCTAAGAGCGCACTGTAAGGCGGGTTAAGCCGGAAGTCCTGCGGATTTGTTTGCCTTGTTAAACATCGCGTCAGGATGAAGACCGAACTTCCATGATACAAATTATGGGCATTATACCTGCTGTCCTGCATTTTATCGTACAACCTACTCCCCTAATAGAAATCGTGATTCCTCCAGCTGATTCGCAGAAATGTGGGATAAAACCCGCCTTAAAAGCTCATTAAATATATGATATACTCATAAAATGGGCCAAGTTTTAAACACAAATACAACTATACACTATTGGCGAATCCTACTCCCCCAATCTTGCAGCGTTAGGGCGCCATAAACGAAATTAATGCAGAAGTGATGTATATGGCAAACGTCGCCGCCGACACCGCCGTATTCGGCCTGTGCATGCTGGCAGTCCTACTAATAGCCAAGCCGCTCGGCCTGTACATAGCGCGGGTCTTTGAAGGGCGGTGCAAGTTCCTCCGGATTCTGGAGGAGTCGGCATACGAAGCCTGCGGCATCAACCCCAGCGAGGAGATGGACTGGAAGGATTACGCAGTCTCAATGATGCTCTTCAACATCATCGGAATAGCCGCGCTCCTTGCAATCCTCCTGTTCCAGCAATACCTCCCGCTAAACCCCCAGAACTACGGCGGGTTCAGATGGGACCTCGCGGTAAACACCGCCGTAAGCTTTGTGACAAACACCAACTGGCAGGCCTACTCCGGCGAATCGCAGGCAAGCTACTTCACCCAAATGGCCGGCCTCGCGGTCCAGAACTTCCTTTCGGCCGCGACCGGGCTTTGCATAGCCATCGCGCTAATACGCGGCATAACAAGGCAGTCCAGCCGCACGCTCGGCAACTTCTGGGCCGACATGGCCCGCGGCACGGTATACCTACTATTGCCTGCCGCCTTTGCCGGCGCGCTATTGCTCGCATCCCAGGGCGTGATACAAAACTTCAGTCCCTACGTGAACTCAAATCTGATGGAGCCGTACGTCGCGTCCGACGGGAGAAACGTCACAACGCAGGAGATACCGATGGGGCCCGTGGCGTCCCAGGAGGCGATTAAGGAGCTTGGCAACAACGGCGGCGGATTTTTCGGCGCCAATGCAGCCCACCCGTTCGAAAACCCCACGCCGCTCACAAACATCCTTGAGATACTCATGATACTCGCAATACCCTTCTCGTTGACCTACACGTTCGGGCGCATGGCAAAGGATACGAGGCAGGGATGGGCAATTTTCGCCGTGATGATGCTATTCCTTGCTGCCGCATACGCATTCGGCTATTACTTCGAGCTGAAAGGCAATCCACTGCTGGAAAATGCGGGCATAAGCGGCGACTACCTGGAAGGCAAGGAAACCAGATTCGGAATAGGCGGGAGCGTGCTATACGCCGCAGCCACGACCGGGACCTCGACAGGGTCAGTCAACTCAATGCACGACTCGATGACACCCCTCGGGGGGATGATGCCGATGGCCCTCATCATGCTCGGGGAAGTCTGCCCCGGCGGCATAGGCTCCGGATTATACACGATGCTCCCCTACGTTATAATCGCGGTCTTCGTCGCCGGCCTAATGGTCGGCAGGACGCCGGAATACCTCGGAAAGAAGATAGAAGCAATCGACATGAGATGCTCGGTCATCATCGTGCTCATACCGCCCATGCTCGTGCTATTGTTCTCAGCCATTGCGATACTGCTGCCTGAAGGCGCATCCTCGATATACAACATGGGGCCGCACGGCGTAAGCGAGATACTGTACGCGTTCGCCTCAATGGCGAACAACAACGGAAGCGCCTTCGGAGGCCTTAATGCCAATACGGTGTTTTACAACCTGATGGGGGCCATAGCCATGCTTGCCGGAAGGTTCATACCAGCGATAGCGGCGCTAGCGCTGGCCGGCTCGCTCGCGGCGAAAAAAGTCTACCAGTCCCCGGACGTCCTTCGGACAAGCACCATGACGTTCATAATATGGCTCATCATGGTCATCGTGCTGGTCGACACGATATCATTCCTGCCGGCCCTCGCCCTGGGCCCGATAGTCGAACACCTGCTGATGATTACCGGAGGTGTCTTCTGATGCCAGGCATTTTCAACCCGGAAATTTTGGCTGCCGCATGCAAAGACGCGTTCAAGAGGCTGAGCCCTTGGAGGCTATGGAGGAACCCGGTCATGTTCTCGGTCGAGATAGGGAGCGTTATAACCACGCTCGGCCTCCTCGACGCCATGCTCTCAGGCAGGCCTGCAAGGTTCATACTGGGAATAACAGTGTGGCTCTGGCTTACCGTCCTGTTCAGCACCTTCGCCGAGTCATTCGCCGAGCTTAGGGGGAAGGCCAGGACCGACGAGTTGAAGAAGGGGCGGGAGGACGTGACTGCCAAGAGGCTTGATGCGCCCGACTTCCACGCGGCGTACGACATAGTGAGCGCATCAGACCTCAAGCGCGGCGACATAGTGCTTTTGGCCATAGGCGACATCGTCCCCTCAGACGGCGAGGTGCTCGCAGGCTCGGTCCTCATGGACGAGTCCGCGGTCACAGGGGAGTCCGCCCCCGTCGTAAGGGAATCCGGCGGGGAGCGCTGCGGCGTCGTCGCGGGAACCAAAGTCATAGCAAACACGTGCATGGTGAAAATAACCGTAAATTCCGGCGAGACCTTCGTCGACAGGATGGTTAACATGATAGACGCCGCCAAGAGGCCGAAGACCCCGAACGAGATAGCATTGGACACCCTCCTGCTATGGCTGACCGGGATATTCCTCTTCGTGGTCGCAAACCTCTGGGCATTGTCATACTACAGCGCAAACACGATAGGACGCGGCTCAGCCGTAGAACTCGCAGTCCTCATCTCATTGTTCGTCTGCCTTGCGCCGACCACCATCGCCGCCCTGCTGCCGGCCATAGGGATAGCAGGCATGGACCGCCTATTCAACAAAAAAGTGGTCGTACTCTCAGGCAAGGCCGTCGAAGCGGCCGGTGACGTAAGCACGATACTCCTCGACAAGACCGGTACCATAACATACGGCAACAGGCAGGCCGTTGATTTCATACCCTTCAGCGGACTCACTAAAAAAGAGCTGGCGTTGTCATCCCTGATAACGTCGGTCGGAGACGATACGCCCGAAGGCAAGAGCATCTTGGCCCTCGCAAGGGACAAATACGGAATACAGTTCAACGCCTACGAGCAAAAAATGACGGTCATACCATTCACCCCCCACACGCGCATAAGCGGCGTGGACTACGACGGCCGCTCGTACAGGAAGGGCGCGGCGGATTCAATAATCGAGAACGCGGCCAAGCTCGGAGGCATGACGCCCGAAGGCGTAAACGAGGAGGTGGACAAAATCGCAGAAAGCGGCGGCACGCCCCTCCTGGTGCAGGTCGACGACAAAATCCTGGGCGTGATACACCTAAAAGACGTGCTGAAGCCGAACATCAAGGAGCGCCTTGCAGAGGTCGCCAGGATGGGCATAAAGATAGTAATCATAACCGGCGACAACCCGCTGACGGCGGCCCATATAGCAAAGGAGGCCGGCGTCGAGCACTATATGGCGCAGGCAAAGCCGGAAGACAAGCTGAGGATAATACGCGACGAGCAAAAGCAAGGCTTCATGGTTGCAATGACCGGCGACGGAACCAACGACGCACCCGCTCTTGCGCAAGCCGACGTTGCGGTGGCGATGAGCGAGGGCACGCAGGTCGCAAAGGAAGCCGCCAACATGATAGACCTCGACAACCACCCGGCCAAGCTTATAGAAATAGTGAAGGTCGGAAGGGAGATACTCATGACAAGGGGGGCGCTCACCACATTCAGCATCGCAAACGACCTGGCAAAATATTTCGCGATAGTCCCGGCGGCGCTGTACGGAATATACCCTGAACTCGAAGCCTTTAACATACTGCGCCTGTCAACGCCGGAAAGCGCGATACTCTCAGCCGTGATATTCAACGCAATAATCATACCATTGATGATACCTCTCGCGCTCAAGGGAGTGAAATACGAGCCGATGTCCGTCGAACAGATATTCCGGAGGAACATGCTGATATACGGCCTCGGAGGCATAATAGCCCCATTCGCAGGGATAAAAATCATAGACCTCATAATAGGAGGACTGTTATGAAAGATGCTGGAGAAACGGCCGAAACAAAAGGCGTTAACATACGGTTAAAACGGGCAGCCGCATTCTTCACCGCCATGTGGCTCCTCACCGGGATAGCCTACCCCCTCGCCGTATACGCGGCCGCCCAGCAATTATTCCCGCAGCAGGCCGAAGGCAGCCTGATAAAAGACAAGAACAACAATACAATAGGCTCGGAGCTCATAGGACAATACTTCACCGGCCCGAAATACTTCCAGCCACGGCCTTCCGCAACAGCCGGCCGCCCGTACAACCCGATGGCATCAGGCGGCTCGAACATGGGCCCCACAAACAAGGGCCTTGTAGAAGCGTTCTCGGACAGGGCGTCATACTGGAAGAACGCAAGCAATGCGAGCGTAATCCCATCCGACCTCGTGACGGCCTCGGCAAGCGGGCTCGACCCGCACATAAGCGTCGAATCAGCCTACCTGCAGGCGCCAAATATCGCCAAAGAGCGCGGAATAGAAACTGAAGAGATAAACGAACTCATAGACAAGCAGGCAGAAAAACCGATACTAGGCATTATAGGCACAAACAGGGTAAATATCCTAATGCTAAACAAGGCGCTAGACGCGCTAGAAGACGCGCAATAAAAATGGCAGAAGACGAGTACATACGGCCCAGCCCGGAGGAGCTTTTGAAGAGGATTAGCGCCGGCCAGAAGGATGAAACAAAGGGAACAGGCTCTTTGACGATATTCTTCGGCTACGCCCCCGGAGTCGGGAAGACCTACGCAATGCTCTGCGATGCCGCATCCCGCAAGAAAGACGACAAGCTGGATGTGGTTGCAGGCTACGTCGAGCCGCACAAGCGTCCGGAAACCAAAGCGCTTGCAAGCGAGTTCGAAACGATAAAACCGGCCGAAATCGAATATCACGGCCTGACGCTAGCAGAACCGGATACCGAGGCTATAATAAAAAGGAATCCGCGCATAGCGCTCATGGACGAACTGGCGCACACCAACGCGCCGGGAACGAAGAATGCCAAGCGGTACGAGGACGTGCAAGACGTCCTTAACGCCGGAATAGACGTGTACACGACATTGAACGTCCAGCACATCGAAAGCCTTAAAGAAGTCGTGTTCAACATTACCGGAACGCTCGTGAAGGAAAACGTCCCCGATTCCATATTCCTAAACTCAGAAAACGTGAAACTCGTCGACCTCCCCATCGACCAGCTCCTGAACAGGCTGAAGGAAGGAAAAGTCTACACGCGGGACATGGCAACAGAAGCGGTGCAAAAGTTCTTCCGGCCAGGCAACCTGCTCGCATTGCGCCAGGCCGCGATGCAGCAGATGGCACTCCACATAGGCAGGCAGATGGAAAGGTGCGGCGGCGCCGGCAGTATTGAAACCGGGAGGAGAACGTCGGAAAAATTTCTTGTATGCATCAGTCCAAGCCCCAACGCCGGGGACATACTGCGCTCCGCATACCGGCTGTCGGCGGAACATGAAGCGGAACTGATTGCCATCCACGTCGAGACCGGAGATGACAAGTCTCTCAATGAAGACGAGAAAAAATGGCTTAAGGACGCGTTCGATACCGCGGGCAGCCTCGGGGTGAGAGCCATCCGCCTGAACAGCAACGACGTCACGGCCAAGATAACAAGCTTCGCGGTCCAGAACGCGGTCACGATGATATTGATGGGCAAGCCGCGCAACAGCAGGAAACAAAAGTCGGTCGACGACATGCTGGCAAAGACCGACGGCATTGACCTATACGTATACGCCGCAAAAAGAGACGGCGCAAGGCAATAAGAAGGGCGCCGGAATAAACGCAATCAGGCACTACACTCCCATCACCGCCGTAATCCCCACCTAACCGCGTCCCTAACAGCCCTCAGCACGGCGGGCGCGGCAATGGCGATGCACGTATAAAGCTCTACGCCCCTCGCCTCCGAGGCGGTGAAATAAACCGCCGAAAAAAGCGCGGCAGCCCCCGCATGGTCCAAAACGTCCCTGCCCGCAACCGCCGGCAGGAAGTAAAATAAGGCAGCCGATAAGAATACCAGAGAAACCGCCCGGCCGAATCCCTCAGTCAAAAAGCCTATCTCGGCAGCATCATCGAGCAGACCGTACTCGCTGAAAAACATAGTCCAGTCATGCGAGGCGACGCTGATATCGTCATACCTGCCAGTCAGCGCGCCGGCAAATGAAGTGCCCATGGGATGCTCCGAGCTCTGCATGTAAACGCCGTTATGCATAACGGAAAAGCCCGCGCACATGAGCATCACAAAACCGGCAAGACGCATCTCCCTCCTCGTAAGGCAAATCATAGCAGGAACAATCGAAAACAGCATCTCCATCAAAAAACCCCCGAACGAGCACAACACCCCCTCCCCCCCGAGACAAAAAAACCCGTGGCCGGCCTCGTGAACCCAAACCACGACGAGCCGGTAGAAGAAATCCACAGGCAGGCCGACAAACAGCGCAATCACGGCCAGCAGTACGAATACGAGGAACACCATCCCGTTGAGCATCTTATACTCCTCCTGCCTGCGCCCGGATACCGCCTCCTTGAAGACGTCCCTCCTCCTGAACCTCGCCTCCGACCTGTCCATCCGGCCGTGGCACTCCTCGCAGAGGACCATAAGGTTCGTACCGCCCTGGCGGTGCATGCGCCAGCCGCCGCCCGTGATGGGCCTGCCGCACTTCTCGCACTTGCCCCCCGAGAGTTCTGCAAGGTTCTTTCTAAGCCTTGCAGACTCTGCGTCATACTCGTCAGGGTCCATAAATAACAATAGGAATCATAATTTAAACTAGACTATCCAATAACAAATCCACATGGAAACTAGCATTAAAGCCGTATCATGGCTTGCGGTCATCGCGTGCATCGCCGCAGTGGTTGCAGTCGCCATGATATTCTCCGAGGAAAGAGCGCGATGCGAGACGCCCTACCTTGAGCGGGCGGGCGGCGAATGCTGCCTCGACGCCGACGCCAGCCAGCTATGCGACGAAGACGAAACGACAACCACAATATTAGACGCCATCACGACAATACAAGACCCGACAACCACCACAATAATCCCGGCGACAACCGCACCGACAACATCAAAAGCCCCTGCCACGACCACGACAACCCTCGACAACAAACGAACAGAGCGCCTGGAAGCATGCAACGCCACCATAAACGAAACCGACCGCTACTGGTGCTACAGCAATCTCGCAATAGACCTAAAAGAGCCGTACATATGCGGCCTCATAGAAAACAAGCAGCACCTCTCGTCCAACTACTGCTACATCAACCTCAGCAGGATGCTGAACGAATCATACATATGCCAGAGGCTGAGCATGCCGTCCTACCGCGACGACTGCTACCGGGACACCGCAATCGCGAACCAGAACCCGGCAATGTGCGGCGCTACACGCCACTACTCCGACCGGAACGCATGCTACCTGTCGATGGCCACCTCCCAAGGCAACGTAGTGCTATGCGACAATATACACACCGAATCCGACCTGCAGGACGAGAAGGACGACTGCTATAAAATCGTCGCAACCCAGAAAAACAACGCGACAATCTGCAGCCCGATAATAAACCGCCCGAAAAGGGACGAATGCTACATGGCCGTCAGGATAAGCCTAAATGACATCTCCCTCTGCGCTGAAATCTGGGGAAGGGAGACCAGGATAGACTGCGAAAGCATGCAATAACGCCAGAGTCTAAGCCGCGCTGCTGGACGGTTCAGTCGTCGAAGAATCAGACGAGCTTGAGACAGCCACAGTCGTTTCAGGCGCGCTGGTGCTCGCCGCAGTAGAGCTCGCAGCGGTGCTAGAACTCGCAGCGGTGCTCGAGCTCGCAACTGTGCTCGAGCTCGCAACGCTGCTCGAAGTAGACGCCTCGCCATAAACGCTGCTGCTGGCCTTCGAACTGCTGCTGCTGGCCTTCGAACTGCTGCTCATGCTGCTTAAAAAACTGCTCATGAAACTGTTGCTGTTCCCGAGACGCGAGGCGATGCTGCTGCTCTGCCGGCTGCTCTCTGCACTGCTCTCGATGCTGCTGGAAACGCCCCTCGCAAAGCTGGACAACGCGCTCACATGACTGCTCTCAAGGGACGACCCGGCGCTCGAACTGCTGCTCCTCGCGCTGCTGGAACTGCTGCTCAGGGCGCTCAAGACGCTGCTGCTTCCCATCCTGCTGCTAATCGCGCTGTTTCTGCTGCTCTCAAAACTGCTCGACTGGAAAAGAACGCTGCTGCTGCTGCTGCTGGAGCTCGAACTGCTGCTGCTAACGACCTGGCTGCTGCTCGAACTGCTCTCAAAACGGCTGCTGCTGCTCATCATGGAACTGCTCATCGAGCTGTTGCTCTCCAGCACGCTAATATAATAAAAAGTGTAAACAATGCTCGTCAACGACGCAGCCAACGGAACCAAAACCATGCTCCACTGAAAAAGCGTGGAGAACGTGCGCTTCAACACCATCTTAAACCCCTGAACTGCATAAAACAATCTAACGGACTCAAATATATGAATAAGGTCTTTAAATAGCCCGAAAACCGCCAAACAACAGCCGGAAAGATTTCAAATCCAAAACTCACCCGCCCCGCCAGACATCAGGCAAATCACATGCTCAACATCCTTCCGGCTTAATAACCCCCAAATCCCATTTTAATACAATTTTTACAAAAAATGGGTTCATCCAGTTTGAACAACCGCCAGACTTTTTGCATGCTGTCATGCATCCTGCTTTTAGCCGGTTTCTTTAGGTTGTACAAGCTAGGCGAGATTCCCCCCGGCCTGTTCTATGACGAAGCCTTTTTCGGAAACCTTGGCTACTGCCTCCTGACGACAGGCAAGGACCTCAACGGCGCTCTCCTCCCGCTGGTCTCATACAGCCATCTGGCATTCGTCCTGCCGTTGCAGATGTACCCCGTAGCGGGTTCTGTTTTCCTGTTCGGGCCAAACGAGTTCGCAGTCCGCATAATACCGGCCGCAGTAGGGATACTAATCGTGCTGTCCACCTTCTTCCTGGCCCGACTTTTGTTTAACAACAACATCATCGGCCTGATTTCCTCGCTGCTGGTCGCAGTATCGCCATGGCACATCGTCTACAGCAGAATCGGCTTTGTGCACACCTTCCAGCCAACGCTTTTTTTAATGCTCTCAATGTGCCTGTTCCTAAAGGGATTGCAGGGAAGCCCCAGATACCTGGTTTACAGCGGATTTGCCGCCGGCATGGGATTCTTCAGCTACTTTCTGGCGCACCTTTTCGTCCCTTTTTTCATCTTTGGATTCCACTACCTCGTATACAGCCGGGTAAAGAAACTCAATTATACCAAGCATTACCGGCTTTTCATTTCCGCAATAATCATGATGTTCCTCCTGAGCCTGCTCATAACCAAAATCAGCGGCATAGACCTCGAAAGAATCCCGGGGCCGCCAACGTCGGAGTCAATATCTGATTTAGCCCGTAATATCCGGGGTTTAGCATACACGATATTCATCCCATCGGGCAATCTTGAAATGCTGCCCCAGTCAAACGTATCCTACACATACTACTACGTTTACATCCCGCTGTCACTGGCCGGAATCCTGCTCCTGTTGAAGGATAGGCGCATGGAAAGCACGCTAATACTCTACTGGCTGATACTGTCCCTCGTGCTGTCCGCCCTTGTTTCGGACACATCGCACGGCGCTCTGAGGCGGTTTTACACCTCCGCAGGGCCTGTCCTGGACATCATCGCCGCATACGGCATATACCGTATTCTACTCTACTACCGTAGCCGGAGGAAAATACTACTGTTCCTTTCGGCTTTGATAACCATCAGCCTGGCCCTGGGGGCATGCCAGTTTTATGCGAGTTATTTCATATACCAGCCCTACCTGATTGAAACCGAGACAGCTTTCATGACTCCTGCAAAAGACGTATTCGCCTATACGGAATCGGTCAAGGACAGGTACGATAAAATCGTTTTCACAAAAGACTTCGCGTTAAAGAACGACGTGCTGATAAGCCCTGAAAAGGTCTACACGACCTCTGATTTGGCCATTGAGGACTACCAGCTGTTCTACGCGAAAAGATGCGCGTATGACGCAAAATACGTTCTGGACAACGTCAGCTCATACCCAATGGACGGCAAAACGCTTCTCGTGGCCAGAAGCTACGAGCTCGCCAATGCGACGCCTCTGATGGTGTTCTACCACCGCAACGGGGAAGTGGCGTACAAGATAATCGCATAGAAACCTGGCATTCTTTTTATTAGGCTAGAACGCAAATAGGGAAAAAAAGGTTAGCTGGGTTTGGCGTCAGTAAGCTTTTTAATTAATTGAAGCCCCAATAGATATCATCTGATAGATATAATGAATAGAATCATGTCTCAGATTGGCGCTAATAAGCCGTTTTTTGCATTATTGGCTCTTTTTTTATTTTTGGTTTTTGGTTTGCTTGTTAACCAGTGGTATGTTGAAGCTCCCATGGGTTTGTTTAAGGGTGGTCTTTTGATTGAGGTTTCTGTTACTTCCACCCCCTCCGGCGCGTCGATTTTTCTGGACGACATGAACAACCAAATAGGGGAGACCAACAATGTGATTAACGCATCAACTGGCAGACACACCATCTTTCTCACGAAACCGGGCTATTTGACCTGGAGCAGTGAGTTTATAGTAACCACAAAGAGCAAAGATAATAAGATTGACGCCAACTTGACTCCTGAGAACAGTGTTTCCACCACGATTCCGCCCTCCGATAGCAGCATCTACACATCCTCCAGCAGCAGTTCCAGCAGCAGTATCTACGCCTCCTCCAGCAGCATGGCAAGCAGTGCCGCATCTAGCGGCATGAGTTCAAGCAGCAGTTCCGCTGTTAGCGGAATGAGCTCTTCGAGCTCATCGAATGCCTCATCAGAGGCATCTACGAGCTCATCCAGCAGCAGCATCTACGCCTCCTCCAGCAGCAGCAGTTCCAGCAGTTCAATTATAGCAACAACCACAACATTATGCCCGGACAACATGGCGCCCTCCACAGACGGGTGTCTGGTGACAAACTGCACCCAGCTGCAAAACATACAACTCAACACAAGTTTAAACTATGCCCTGGCTAACGACATCGACTGCAGCGATAGCGTGAACTGGAACAATGGCGCCGGCTTCATCCCAATAGGAAAAGACGCCAACAACGCCTTTTACGCGTCACTCAACGGCAACAACCACACCATAACCAACCTTTACATAAACTCAACCGGCCCATACACCGGACTGTTCGGGTATGTGCGCGGCATCGGCACTATAAACAATACCGGCCTTGTAAACATGAACATCCGCGGAAAAGGCAACACCGGAAGCTTCGCGGGCTATCTCATGTACCACAGTATGCACAACTGCTTCGCAACCGGAAACATCCACAGCAGCGGAACATTCACCGGCGGACTAGCCGGCAACCTCGACGAAAGCTACATGTACGACTCGTACTTCATCGGCCGGATTAACTCTACATCCGGATACGTAGGCGGGGTGACGAGATACCAAGACGGGCCCATGGAACGGGTCTATTCCGCCGGATACATCAACGCAAAGTCCCATATCGGCGGTATTGCCGACTATAACAATTGGTATCTCCTGGCTGATTCTTTTAGCGCCTCCTTCATAACCTACACCTACACCTACGCGGGGGGCGGAGTGGAAGAAATATACGGCGGCGTCTCAAACTGCTATTGGTACAACTGGACAAATGACAATGCCACTAAATGCTATTACAACTACGGCGGCGGCTCTTCCGACTGCAACACCATAAACAACAATAACGGCGGCCTATCCTACTTCTTCAACACAAGCTCGCCGCCCATGGACAAGTGGGACTTCAACAAGACCTGGAGCAAAGCCTGCGACGGGAAGGGCTTCCCGCCCCTGAGATGGCAGAACATAACCGACGTCTCATCGTGCAAGGGAATCGAGATTTATGGGGCTACAAACCCTTAATACAGGCTTGATGATGGAAGCGGGGGGAGCGATGACCGCAAGAGTTCCATATCCCACAATTGAATAGATATTTGATGATAATCTTCAAATATTAGGATTTATGGGTTAGTTTTCTATGTATACTTGTTTTCCCATAAACATATAAAAATATGCTTTGAAATATCAAAAGTGTTATCAGATAAATAAGAAAATTATTCCATAAATTTGTATATACCTCAGCTGCCAGATAGAGAGATAGCAAAGAAACTTCAACTACAATTATAATATGAAAATATGACTTTAATATAGATTCAAATTCTCCTTTAGTAAAATTTCTTTCCTTTGAAGTATTTCGTGCAATACTACTAACCAAGATTACACAAAATACAAAAAACAGCATTATGGGTGTGATAATCATCCAATGAAAAATTAGGTCCATACTGAGTATGTTATTATATTCAATTTTAAAGACAAATTCAAATTGCTTTTTAGCATACCCTTTACTCTATTGATAGAAGATTTTCTACTCTTACATAAATCGGCAAGTGCGATTCAAACTCCGACCCTTGAAATCGCACTACTGCGTTCTATCTGAGTTGAGAGTAGCGGGGGGAGAGATTTGAACTCCCGTTGGTCGCTTACTGAGAGCATTCGTAATATCGAATGCTTCACCCCCTGAGGGATAAGCCGTATATCCGGCTTTCTTTCTTTTGGGGATGAAAACACTTTTCTTTCTTTCGCAAAAGAAAGAAAAGGGTTTCACTGCAGGCGACTGCCTAACCAGGCTTGGCCACCCCCGCTTGTTGTTGAGCGTGATTTTTTGTTCTTTTTTTTTGGGTATGTACCTACTTTATTTCTTCTGTTCCCAGTGGGGGCATGCCCCCTTCGTGGGCACAGAAAGAAAGGCGTTCTAGGGTTTTTATTTGCTTGGGACTATTATTATAGAGTATTATTATAGGGCGTTGTGTTTATAAGTTTTGTTCACGATGGCTAAGAAAAAGGATTCCGGGGATGTTGTTGAGGAGAAACCTGTTGCTGTTCCAGTCGAGGCTGTTGAGGAGGAGATTTCCGAGGAGGAGGCGGCCAAGTTTGCGTTTGCTATGTCTCCGATTGTGAGGGTTATCAAGGAGGAGCTTGATAACGACAAGATTGTGCGGCGTCGTGTGAAGGAGGAGATGAATCTTTGGCTTGAGAAGCTGTGCCGCAAGGTCGCTAAGAAGATGAACCAGAGCGAGTATACTGTCGTTGAGTTGGATGATTTTAAGACTGCTATCGAGCCTTATGAGCTGATTGACGATGTTGAGGGCGAGAGGCATCGTATCGTGGCGACGCTCGAGAAGGTCAAGCAGGATTGTGATTCGCTGATTCGCGATGTGAACAGGAAGTTTGTCACGCCTGATACTGTTTCCTTGCCGAAGGAGCCTGCCGAGGGCGGGAAGTAGGCGGGTTTTTCGGCTTTTGGGTTTTTGTGAATCTAAGATGGTTATCCAGGATTTTGGATGATGCGGGTTTTTCTTTTTTTTGTTTAATGGGGTGTTTCTGGTTTTAACACTATTCCGGGAGGTTGGCGGCGTTCTCGGCAATGCGCAGTTAGTCGAAAAGAATTCTGATTTCAACAGTTACTAGCTCTTTTATCATACCCTGTAAGAAGGTGTCCTCTATCCGGGCAAAGCGGCTAAAGCCGGCGCCTATGCATCATTCCGGAATTTTGCACGTCATTAGCCGCGCCGCTTTTTTTCGGAACAGCTTTTATATCCAGAATCCAAAAAGGTATGGTTAAAATGTATCCACAGGGTCCTTCCGCCTATGACCGGGCGATAACGGTTTTCAGTCCTGACGGGCGCTTGTTCCAGGTAGAGTACGCAAGGGAAGCCGTCAAAAGGGGCACTCCCGCGGTCGGCATCACATACGACAAGGGCATTCTTCTCGCGGTGGACAAGAACGTCGCCACCCCGCTGATAGTGCCGAAATCAATCGAGAAGATATTCCAGATAGACGAGCATATAGCCGTCGCGACGTCCGGCCTCGTGGCAGACGCCCGCAGGCTCATCGAGGATGCCCGCGTCATGGCCCAGCGAAACCGCATAGCGTATAACGAGCCGATAAGCGTTGCCAAAATCACAAAGCAGATTTGCGACGTAAAGCAGGCTTACACGCAGTACGGCGGCGCGCGGCCGTTCGGCACCGCACTTCTCATAGCAGGCCTCAACAAGGAGCCGCACCTTTTCGAGACGGACCCGAGCGGAGCGTTCACCGAGTACACCGCGACTTCCATCGGCATGGGCAAGCGCGACGTCGAGAAGGTCTTCGAGGAGCGCTACAAGGAGGGCATGGGCAGGAAGGAGGCGATGGACCTTGCGCTAATCGGCCTGAACAGCGTTTCCGAGGGCAAGCTCAAGAAGGAGAACATCGACATGATTATCATCGAGTCCAAGCAGAAGTTCAAGAAAATCACGACCGGCGAGATAGGGGAAGCCCTCAACGGCCTGAAGAAGGAGCTTGAGGTCAAGCGCAAGAAGACGAAGGAAGAAGAGGGCGAGAAATAATCGCATCACGTTCACGCATTCACCTGTAAAATGGTTAGTCTGGATGACGCCGTCATCGCCGTCCTAAAGACATTCGGCCATACGTTCGAGATATACGTCGACCCGGATTTGGCGTTGCGTTATAAGGAGGGCGAAAAGGTCGGTTTGAAGGATGTTCTTGCGGTGGAGGATGTCTTCAAGGACGCGAAGGCGGGCGATAGGGCGTCCGAGGAGTCCCTGAAGAAGGTCTTCAACTCGTCGGATGTCGCGGTTATAGCCGACGCCATCCTGAAGAAGGGCGAGCTGCATCTGACTACGGAGCAGAAGCGGCTGATGCTTGAGGCGCGAAGGAAGCAGATTATCGCGATAATAGCGCGCAACGCAATCAACCCCCAGACCAAGACGCCCCACCCGCCCGCGCGGATAGAAAGCGCGATGGAAGAGGCGAAGGTCCACGTAACGCTGGACCGCAGCGCCAACGAGCAGGTTGAAAAGATAGTAAAGGCGCTGCAGCCGCTGATACCGATAAGGTTCGAGAAGGTGCAGGTCGCGATTAAAATCCCCGCAGCCCACAGCGCAAGGCTTCATGGCGTGATTCGGGAGTACGGGGAGGTCAAGAAGGAAGAGTGGGTCGGAGGCGAGCAGTATTGCCTCGTCGAGATACCCGGCGGCTCGCAGGACGAGCTGTACGACAAGCTCAACAGCCTCACACACGGCGAAGTAAAGACGAAACTTGTGAAATAAAAATGATGTTCCATGTCAAAGACAGGGAGATTGTGTCCCCGGGGCAGCTTTTGGGCGCAGACGTAAGGCACGACATGAACTGCTACACTGAAGGCTCCCAGGTCTACTCGCTCGTCAAAGGGCTTGCAAGGATTGACGGCGAGAGCATAACAGTCATACCCGCAAGGGGCGGCTACACGCCGAAGGCCGACGACACTGTCATAGGAATCGTCACGGACTCGAACAGCGCAGGCTGGGTCATCGACATCAACACCGCATACAGCTGCTTCCTTCGCAAGGACGAGACCGAAGGGCCGAGGCGCGACGGCGGCCGGGACCGGAGGGGCGGCGGAAGGCGCGGACCTCCCATGCGCGGGCGCGATTTCCGCGACGACCACGGGCCGCATGAAGAGGTGAAGCTTGCGATAGGCGATATCATCAGCGCGAAGGTGCTCTCGGTCGACGAGGTCTACAACGCCAACCTGACGCGTCCGTGGAATCTTTCGGACGGCATGATGCTCTCCATGAACCCGAAGCGAATCCCGAGGCTTATCGGGAAAAAGCAGTCCATGCTGAGCATGATAAAGGAAAAGACAGGCTGTAAGATAGTGACCGGCCAGAACGGGCTGGGGGGGGTCAAGGGCGAGCAGGCGGTCCTAGTGGCCGAGGTAGTTCAGAAGATAGAGCTGGAGGCGGAGATACCCGGCCTGACTGATCGGGTCAGCGCGCTGCTCGACGAAAGGAGGAATCAAGTTCACGAGTTGATGAAAAATGAAGAACACGAACGGTATTGAGCTGATGAAGGATGGTAAACGGCTTGATGGAAGGAAACCTGACGAACTGAGAAAGATAACCATGAAGACCGGCGTGCTAAAGCGGGCCAGCGGCTCCGCGTATGTTGAATGGGGCAAGAACAAGGTCGTTGCGGGCGTTTACGGGCCTAGGCAGCTTCACCCGAAGTTCATGCAGAACCCTACACGCGCGATGGTCCGTTGCATATACAACCTTGCGCCGTTCTCGGTGGACGACCGCAAGAAGCCCGGGCCGGACCGGAGGTCAATGGAGATATCCAAGGTCTCTACCGAAGCACTGGAGAACGTCATTTTGGCCGAGAAGTTCCCGAACGCGACGATAGACATCTTCGTCGAGGTGCTGCAGGCTGACGCCGGGACAAGGTGCGTCGGCCTTACGGCCGCATCCCTCGCGCTCGCCGACGCCGGCATCCCGATGAAGGACATGGTCGCGGCGTGCGCGGCAGGCAAGGTGCAGGGCCAGATAGTGCTCGACCTGATGAAGGAGGAGGACAATTTCGGCGAGAGCGACCTGCCGGTCGCGGTCATACCGCGAAGGAAGGAGGTCGTGCTGCTCCAGATGGACGGCAAACTCTCGCGGGAGGAATTCTCGAAGGCATTAAACCTTGCGGTCGAGGGCGCGATGCAGGTCTACGAGATCCAGAAAAAGGCGATACTTGAAGGCGCCGGGGGGAGGATTTAAAATGAACATTGAACACTACCTGCGTAAGGATTACGTAACAAAGATAACAAGCGAGGGAAGGCGCCTGGATGCGCGAAGCGACGAAGACTTCCGGCCAGTCAGGATAACCAAGGATTACGTCGAAGGCAAGGCCGACGGCTCGGCATATGTGGAGCTTGGCAACACGAAGGTGCTTGCGGGCGTGAGCGTCGAGGTAGGCACGCCTTATCCCGACAGCCCTCATTCAGGCATCCTCTCGACAAGCGTCGAGTTCCGTCCGATAGCATCGCCCGACTTTGAAATCGGCCCTCCGAGGGAGGAGTCCATAGAGGTCGCACGCGTCGTCGACCGCGGAATCCGCGAGTCCGGTATGATAGACCTTGACAGCCTTTCCATCGATGACGAGAAGGTGTGGGCGGTCTTCGTCGACATACACATGCTCGACCACGACGGCAACCTGTTTGACGCGTCCACGCTTGCGGCAGTCACGGCGCTGCTCAATGCCCGCCTGCCGAAGTGCGAAGAAGGCAGGATTGTAGGCGGTGAGTACCAGGGGAAGCTTCCGACGCGATGCACTCCCATATCCTGCACAAGCGCAAAGATTGCCGGCAGGATGCTCCTGGACCCGTGCCTCGACGAGGAGTACGCGATGGACACGCGCCTCACCGTAACGACGACCGACACGGTGAACGCAATGCAAAAGGGCGGCTCAGGCTCGCTCAAGATGGAAGAAATCGAGAAGGCGGTCGACCTCGCGTTCAGAAAGTCGGCAGAGCTGCGCAAGCTCGTGGAGGGGGCGTAGACCGTTTTTATGCGCAAATTCCCTATTGATTAGAACATTTCAGAATGTACAGCCACACTAAAAAAGTCGGGAGCATGGGCCGCTACGGCCCGCGCGTCGGTAGGAAGGTAAGGCACGAAGCCCTGAAGATAGAGGACGAGATGAAGAAGCCCAAGCACTGCCCGAAGTGCGGGAAGACCCACGTCAAGAGGAAGGCTGCGGGCATATGGCTGTGCTGCTCGTGCAAACTCTCGTTCGCCGGCGGCGCATACACGCCGTTCGTCATGAAAAAGGCAGTCGAGCAGGTTGCCCATGAAGCGAAGACCGAACGCTCAAAATTCAAGAGGGCGGCCAAGGAAGAGCTTGAAGAGCGCTCTGAGGAGCAATCCGAAGAGCAGCCGGCCGAGCGCAAAGCGAAAAGGAAGCCCAAAATAGAATCACCGGAGGCGGTAGAAGACGCCACCGACACTGAAAAATGACCTACGTCTGTATTGAATGCGGCCACGAGGTGGATTACGACTACCTTGTGAAGAACAAGCTGAAGTGCACCAAATGCAAGGAAAAGCGTTCGAACATCTGGGTGAAAAAAAGGCCGCCGATAACCAAGACCGTCTACGCCAGATGAACGTCTTCGAGGCGTCATTCACGTTTGGCATAGAAAAGTCCAGGCTCATTGCTGACTGCCTCATGCCCGAGTCCGCGGGGGCGGGAGAGGGCGGCCACGAGCGCTCCAAGACTACCGTCTCTGCCGAAGGCGAATTCCTCATCCTCAGGATTTCTGCGCCAGACCTGCACGCACTGCGCGCCGCCGTCAACACCTACGTGAAGTGGATTGCCATGTGCGGCCAGCTTTCAGAGTAGATTTCGGCGACGGTTTTTATTGCGGCACTCCAATAGCTTAGGAGATGGACTTATCGCCACAGGTTCAGGACAAGCTTGCGCAGTTCCAGACGCTCCAGCAGCAGCTTCAGCTTACCTCCCTCCAGAAGCAGCAGCTGATGGCCCACGGCAGCGACGTGGACAACGCGCTCTCGGAGCTGACAAAGCTTGCCGGGGGGGAAAAGGTATACCGTTCCGCCGGCGCGCTTCTCATAGAGTCCTCCAAGGCAGAGAGCGAGAAGGCCCTCAACGAGGAGAAGGAGCTGAACGCCACCCGCATGAAGGTCATGGAGCGCCAGGAGAAGAAGCTTTCAGAGCGCTATGACGAACTGAAGAAGGAGCTGCAGGCGCTCATCGGCTCGCAGCAGTCAGGCCTTAAATAGCATTCATCGCGCTATAAACGCATGCTGCCCGCCATCCTGCTTGTTTATTTACCGGTTTTTCGATAGATTAACACGCAAGATGGCCGAGGAAATAATCGATTCTTACGACAGCGTCAAGATAGTCCACCGTGGCCATGACATACTGCCGGAGTACAGGCTTATATACCCGGAGATGTCAGAGTCTGAGAAGCTGATATTGAAGGATCCTTCCGCGGTCGTCAAGAACTACAAGGACCTCATGAGGAGCGTTGACGCAATACAGTCGCCGTCCGAAAAAGAGGCGTACATCAAGAGCTATCTCGAAACCCAGCTGAGGGAGAAGGGCGTGTCTCCCGCAAACGAGACATATATAATCGAAAACATACTGGACAACATGTTCCTCGGCTACGGCCGCATCGGTCCGATGATGCGGGACGAGCAGCTTGAGGAGATTATGATTAACGGCGTGGGACGCCGTATCTTCGTCGTCCACCGCAAGCACGGGATGTGCGAGAGCAATTTGCTCTTCGAGGAGAAGGAGTCGCTTATGGCAATCATCAAGTGGCTTTCGAACTACGTCCAGCGGGAGATAAGCGAAACGTCGCCATTGCTCGACGCCCAGATGCCGGACGGCAGCCGGGCGAACATCGCAGTCCAGCCGGCCGCCCCCTACGGACCGGCCATCACCATCAGAAAGTTCAAGAAGGTTCCATACAACGTCATCGACCTCATCAAGATAGGCAGCCTTACCCCGGAGCTTGCCTCATTCCTGTGGCTGTGCATAGAGGGCCTGGGGATTCACCCGATTAACATGCTCGTCTCTGGGGGTGCGGGCAGCGGGAAGACCACGCTGATGAATGCGCTGGCCATGTTCATACCGCAGACCGAGCGCATCGTGACTGTCGAGGACACTCTCGAGCTTAATTTCGACTTCATGGACAACTGGGTGCCCATGGAGGCCATGCCGTCCGTTTTGGAGGCGTCAAGGTCCCGGCTTGACATGGACATGCTGCTGAAGAACGCGCTGCGCATGCGTCCAGACCGGGTGATTGTCGGGGAGGTGAGGGGCGAGGAGGCGCAGACATTGATGGTCGCGATGGACATCGGCATGCGCGGGAGCATGGGTACCATCCACGCTAACAACGCCCGGGACACGACGCTGCGCCTGCTGGACCAGCCGATGGCCGTGCCTCTCCGTATGATGCCGCTCATCAACGTCATAGTCGTCATGAACCGGATATACGACCGCCGCAGGGGCATGATACGCCGTGTGACTCAGGTGTCCGAGATATCCGGCATCGAGGGCGAGGTCGTCCAGATAGGCGACATCTACACATGGAACATGAACCTGGACAAGATATCGCGCACCGAGTTCCCGGTGATGCTCATCGACAAGCTGGCCGAGCGGTGCAACATCCCGAAGAAGCGCATCCAGACCGAGCTGCTCGTCCGGGAGAAGGTCCTGCAGTACATGGTCAACAACAACATAACCGGGAACGACGAGGTCGTGAGCATGCTGCACAAGTACCACGTCGACCCGCAGCTCGTCATAGACGACATAAGGAACCGGACAGGCGGCGCGGCCATCCCTCCTACAATACCGCCCGCCAAATCTTAAAAGGGGCAGGCCCTACTTCATCCTTCTCTTGAGTTCCAGGAGCACTTCGTCGAATTCCACGTCCTTGGCCGCGAGGTATACCATGAGATGGTAGATTAAGTCTGCGGCCTCCCATCGAGTCGAGTCTTTCCCGTCTCCCTTTTTTGACTTTATCAGCTCGCCTGATTCCTCGCGTATCTTACCCTCCAGTTTTTCCGGGTTTGCGAGCATCTTGCAGGTGTAAGACTCCTTGGAAGGGCTCCTCTTCCTGTCCTGTATGGTCGCCCACAGTTTTTCAAGCACGTCGGTGTTCATCTCTTGTACGCCTCGACCGGGTCAAATACCCTCTTTCCCGCCTTTACGAGCATGCCTCCTGAAAATTTCCTGTAGAAGCAGCTTCTGTAACCGTCATGGCATGCGCCGCCCTTCTGCGCGACAAAGACCAGCAGCGCGTCGCCGTCGCAGTCCACTTTCAAGGCCTTGAGCCTTTGTGTGTTGCCCGAGGACTCCCCTTTAAGCCATACCCTGCGGCGCGACGTCGAGTAATAGTGCACCCTGCCGGTGTCCAGCGTCTTTAGAAACGCCTGCCTGTCCATGAACGCCGCCATGAGCACCTCGCCGGACTCATAATCCTGCGCGACAGACAGCACCAGCCCCTTAACGCCGTCTACCGAGCGTTTTTTAAGCGCGCGCCATACGAGCTTCCCGTCGGCCATAAATCTTATTATTAAGCCTTAAACCTTAATAATAAACCTCATGTACCATCCAAGACCGCACGGCCAGAAGCCCCGCGGGGGCCAGACGTCGGGCGACACCGAGATTATCAGGGTTCGCGTGCCGAGGGGCAAGCAGCTTCTCGGCGAGGTCGAGCAGCTTCTGGGCGACCGGCGGATGAGCGTGAAAGCCACTGACGGGTTTACCCGGATTTGCAGGATTCCCGGGAAGGTGAGGAGGCGCATCTGGATCAAGGAGGGCGACATCGTCCTTTTGGAGCCATGGACTGTGGAAGCCACCAAGAAGGGCGACGTGCTCTGGCGTTACACGCCCCAGCAGTCCGGCTGGCTTGAGAGCAAGGGCTATCTGAAGGGGATTGTATAAGGTTTTATTCTATTCTCATGATGGAATTCGTCATCAACGCCCGCGGGCATCCGAACGTCCGGTCCGAGCACGGAACCACGTTCGAAGTCACCATGGAAAATCATCTAACCCCCCGGGGGGACTGCATCATAGCCGTCGATGCCGACAAGGCGATGGAAGAGCTCCCGGAAGAGTTCAAGAGACATCTGAAGGATGATGACGCAGTGCTTGAAATACGCGTCGAATGCAACGGCCTCTCGGAAGTCATTAGGGCGTCCGGCTCGAGAAATCTCATACTCTCTCATCCCACCGATTTGGTCGTGCGTAAAAGCGGCTTCATAGACGGCCGCACGCTCGCGATAAAGGCCGGCAAGGCGGCATGCGACTTCGACAGGGCTCTGGTGCGCGAACTGCAGAAAGGCGCTCCCGTTAGGGTGACGCTCATCCTAAGTTAATCTAAATGAACCTTCTTGGGTCGGTTGCTATGTCCACAAGCGCCGGCTTTTTGGATGAGAGCGCTTTGTCAACGGCAGCCGGAAGTTCTCCCGGCTCTTCCACTCTTATGCCTATTCCTCCGCAGTTCTCGGCGTATCTTGCAAAGTCGCAGTTGTATAATTCCGTCTGCCAGTTGGGGTAGCCTTCCACCTTCTGCTCCTGCATTATCATGCCAAGCTGCCGGTTGTTCATGAGGAATAATTTCACAGGCAGCTCCTGCTTGACTGCGGTCATGAAATCGCCCATGACCATCGCAAAACCGCCGTCGCCCGTGATGCAGGCCACCTGTCTGGCGGGGTACGCAATTTTCGCTGCGAGCGCGCCCGGAAGTCCCGCTCCCATGGATGCGAGGTAGCCGGACATCACTAATTGTTGTGTCGTTTTCATAAGGAAGTTTCTTCCGAACCACCATCCGTTCTCGCCGATGTCTAGCGCGATAACCGCGTCGTCTGCAAGCTTTTGGTTCAGGACGCTTATGATGTACTGCGGCCGTAGCGGCTTTTGCCTGCTTTCAGACTCCTTCTCAAGCTGCTTCAGCCATGCGGCCTTGAGCGTTCGCATCTCCTCCCGGTAATCTTCGTCCCTGCGCTCCTTCACTTTGGCTAGCAGGGCCGGCAGCACTTCGGACGTATTGCCCCACAAGCCAACCGCGACCGGATGGTTTTTCGCGAGCATCATGGGGTCTATGTCTATTTGCACGGTCTTTTTTTCAGGGATTTGCGTCATGTCAGAGTAAGAGGCGCCTGCGACAATCAGCAGGTCGGATTTTCGAACAACTTCGGCTGCGGATGTCGAGCTTATCGTCCCGTGGCTTCCCATGTACTGCTCGTCGTATTCGTCCACGACGCCCTTGCCGCGGAATGTCGTCACTATCGGGGCGGTGATTTTACGCGCGAATCTCATAACGGCCTCCCCCTGGCTTAACGCCCCGAAGCCCGAGATGATGACCGGCCGCGTTGAGGCGTCTATCGCATCGGCCGCCGCTTGCATTAGTGCCGGCGATGGCGTTATCGCCCTGTTCGGGATGCGCCCTTCCATGGGCAGTATCTTCGCAGAATACGGGATTTTTTGCACGTCGTTGGGTATGCTTAAGTGCGAGACTCCGCGCTCCACGAGCGCGTGCTTTACCGCGAGCGTTGCAAGCGTCGTAGTCTGGTCTTCGGACATCAGCACCTTGTTGAAAACGCATATCGGCTCGAAGAAGGAATGCTGGTCAATCTCCTGGAAAGAACCGGGCCCGATGGACTGGCGTTTCACAAGGCCTGTGAGCGCGATTACCGGCGCGCGGTCGAGTTTCGCGTCGTAAAGCCCGGTCGCAAGGTTGGTCGCGCCGGGGCCCGCAACCGTCAGGCAGGCCGCGACGTTGCCTGTGAGCTTCGCATAGGCCGACGCCATGAAGGCGGCGGTCTGCTCGTGCCGGACCTGGATGAATCTAATCTCGTCGTTCTTTCGGAGCGCGTCCACGACTCCGAGGCATGACGTGCCGGGTATTCCGAATACGTATTTAACGCCCCATGCCGCAAGCTGGGCTATGAGGACGTCCGAGACGGTCGTCGACTCTGGGGCAATCTTGGCAGAGTCCGAGAGCAGGATGAATGCGCTCTTCTCCGCGTTGCACACCGGGCATCTCCAGCCTTCAGGCAAGTCCGAGAATTTCCTGCCTTCCTTCGCCTCGTCATAGACGAAGTTGCAAACGGTGCAGCGGTAGCGGGCCATTCACGCGCCTCCTTTATCGAAATCCGCCGTGCCGTCTGGCAGTCCTAGAATGTGCTTGCGGGCGTCCATGCTAGCAATTTGGTTTTCGCCTTTTAATATCTGGCTTTTTTCGCCTTGCGCACTTTCGTCGCGGCCAATGCTATAATGCCTACAACCAACGCCATCAGCATCGCATTCGCCGCGAATGTGATTGCGAGCATAGCAAGGAGCCGGCCGGCCGAATCTAAAGGCAGTCCTAGAGATTGGATGTTCGCAAGCCCTATCATCCCTATCGCCATGCACATCAGCGTTATGTCAGCGACCGATACTGTAAAGCCTGCGGTGAATGACGTCCTAAATCCTTCTCTTGCGTTAGTCCATGCGGCGTATGCGATGACCCCTAGTTTCGCAATGATGAACGCGGCATTGCCTGTATTGTTCTCAGAGAGCGGCGGAAGAACTCCCATGAATATGAGCGCCGTCTCAAGGAGGGCGAGGAGGACAATCAATCCGAGCGCGGCCTTGTATTTCATAAAAATTTTTCTCTTACGGCGCGTTGATGGCGCGCTCGACCTCTTCCAGTCTGGAATCGATGACCGTCGGCGCGTTGGCGTACTTGGGCGTTATCCCCTCAAGCTCGCTCAGATGGTATTTGACAGTCGCCTCGGGGTCCTTTAGTATGTTTCCCGTTATGACGCACACGACGCTCTCATCCCTCTTTATGACGCCGGATTTCACGAGCTTCCTGGCCCCTGCGAGCGATGCGGCCGACGCAGGCTCGCAGCATATCCCGCAGCCGTCGATGATGGCCTTCGCGTCCATGATTTCCTGGTCCGAGACCTGCTCGACCACGCCGTTCGTCGCGTTAATTGAGCGCAGGGCCTTCTTCCATGAAACAGGATTGCCTATCTTTATTGCGGTCGCTATAGTGTCCGGATGCTCGACGGCCGTCAAGCTCCCTGCCTTCTTCTTCCAAAGCAGGTAGAACGGGTTCGCGCCATCGGCCTGTATGGACGCGATGCGCGGCATCTTTTCTATGAAACCCAGTGCTTTCAATTCCTCCAATGCCTTCCCGAAGGCCGACGTGTTTCCGAGGTTGCCTGCGGGAACGCAAACCCAGTCCGGCTGATTCCATGAAAGCTGGTGCATGAGCTCTATCATGATGGTCTTCTGGCCTTCGATGCGCCAGGGGTTGACGGAATTAAGGAGGTACATGCCGAGCTTTCTCGAGGACTCCCGGACGAGCTTCATCGCGTCGTCGAAATTGCCCCTTACCTGGATGACTTTCGAGCCGTAGGCCAATGCCTGGGCGAGCTTCCCGTAGGCTATCTTGCCCTCGGGTATGAAGACGACGGGCTTGAGGCCTGCCATGCTCGCATAAGCCGCCATTGACGCCGAAGTGTTCCCGGTGGATGCGCAGGCGACGACCTTCATCCGCAACCTGACGGCCTCGCTCACTCCCGGGCTCATGCCCCTGTCCTTGAAGCTGCCTGTCGGGTTCTCGCCCTCGTGCTTTAGCATGACGCTTGAAAGGCCGGTGTAAGCCAGAAGCCTCTTGTTCTCGTAAAGGCCGGTATTGCCCTCGGGCCTCGTTATTATGCACAAATCATCGGCCATCGGGTTCACAAGCTCCTTGTAGCGCCAGATGCCGCTTCTCAGAATCTTCTCCCTGCTGCCAAGGCGCTTGTCGAACAATGCCTTTGAGACGACAGACCCCGCCCAGTCAAGGTTGATGTGCGCGTCCAAAAGGCCTCCGCACTCGCACTCATAGACGTCTATCGGCTGATACTCCCTGCCGCAGTCGATGCACTTCAATACTACCCTGTCAGACGCGTCCATTCTGATGTTTTTTAAGATTAGCGTTGAAATACCTAAACAATCGTAGTATTAATTACAATGAGCCGGATAAAAGCCGTTTTTTTCGACGTTGACAACACCCTGTACGACACCGCGATGCAGGTCGAGTCGGCGCGAAGGAACGTCGTACTAGCCATGATAGAAGCGGGCCTGCCCGTCGAGGAGAAAGTCGCTCTTGAACGCCTTAAGAAAATAGTAAAAAAGTACGGCTCAAACTACCGCTTCCACTACGACCGCCTGATGGAATCGCTCGGCCTTGAAATAAGCCCAAGAATCGTAAGCGCGGGCCTCGTCGCCTACGCCAACGCGAAATCCGCCTACATAACCCCGTATGCCGAGACAGTGCCGACGCTCATAGACCTCACCCGCATGGGTTTGAAGCTCGGCATCGTGTCCGAGGGCGTGCCGGTCAAGCAGTGGGAAAAGCTCATACGCCTCGGCGTCCAGCACTTCTTCGACGTCGTTGTCATCTCCGAAGACGCTGCTGGAAAGACCCCCCAGCTCTTCCATGAAGCATGCGCGAAAGCGGGCCTCAAGCCCTCGGAGTGCATGATGGTCGGCGACCGCATCGACAAGGACATCGCAGGGGCACGCAAAGCCGGCCTGATGACCGTCCTCGTCATGACCCCTAGGTATTCCAGGATAAAGCCGAAGGACGATTCCGAGACGCCGGACTATGTCATACGCGCGCTGGGCGACCTCATCAAGCTGATAGAAGACGTCAACCCGAAAAAATAAAAGGACATGGAAAGAAACCGCAAGCTCCTTTCGGCCGCAATACTCATCATCGGGCTCTTCCTCATCGCCTATTGGTACCAAAGCCATGACGCAGCCGCAGGCATCTCAGGCGCGCTCATCCTTGCATACATCAGCGGCCTCCTCGCGCTGCTCATATACATCCTCACCTTGTTCTACTCCTGGTTTTTGGCACTGCCGGTAATCTCGACGATATACGCATTCCTATATCCCCTACTAGCCCCAGTCCTCACGCCCATCCTCGCCCCCTTCCTCCTCCTGTTGACACAACTAACGCCCTTCAGATGGGCGGCAAACAAAGTCCGGAAGATAAAATCAATCAAAGTCAAACGCTGCCAAAACTGCGGCAAGGACATGCCAGCCGTCGGCACATACTGCCCCTACTGCGGCCGCAAGGCAGCGAAGAAGAAAAATGCACCGCATAAGAAAAGAAGCCCTTGAATTCATGCTAGGAGCCTCACGAAGCCTCCACCCCCGCGAATTCATCGGATTCCTAAGGGCCGAAGGCGATTTGATAACCGAAATCATCGTCCCGCCCGCAGCACTCTACGGCCATGGATTCGCAAGCCACCAGGAATACCTAATGCCCATCGACAGCACCCTCATCGGCTCGGTCCACAGCCATCCAAGCGCAAACAACCGGCCCTCCCAACAGGACATCAACTTCTTCGCCAAAGGAAAGCTCAACCTCATAATCGCCCGCCCCTACCAGACCATCAACGACATCGCAGCCTACGACCAGGCCGGAAAACCCGTAGAAATCGAAACAGCATGACTGTCTTATAAAGACATAATCAAATAAAATCCACAGGTGAATAAACACATGGACAAAAAAATACTGCTCTACTCGACGCCGACATGCCCCTACTGCAAAATGGCCAAAGAATACCTAGCCTCAAAAAACCTACCCTACACCGACTTTGACGTCGGCAAAAACCGCGAAGCAGCCAAAGAAATGATAACCAAAAGCGGCCAAATGGGCGTGCCAGTCCTCGACATAGACGGAAAAATCATCGTAGGATTCGACAAAGAAGCGATAGAAGGCGCGTTGACCAGTTAATGTTGCCCACCCTCCACCTAGATGACTATATTCGTCTTTTAAGCTCTAATTCTCATATTTTGTGAGGTGTTTGTTATGCCTCCTATTGTTGACCAGAAAAAGTGTATCGGCTGCGGGGCTTGCGCTTCGGTGTGCCCTGCCGACCCGAAGGTTTTCGAGCTGAAGGACACCAAGGAGGGCTCAAAATCCCATGTCGTGCATCCCGAAGCCTGCATCGAGTGCGGGGCCTGTGTCGCGACATGCCCGACGAATGCGATAAAGCTGGCCGAGAAGAAGCCTTAGGTTTGAAGGCCTGGTTTTATGGTTTTGACAGGTTGTCAGCTTGCTTGCCCGATGGTATGCTGTTGGCTTGCCTTCTAGCTTGCTTGCCTAATAGCTTGCCTTCTTGCCTGCTATCTTGAATGCTTGTTAGCCTGCGTTCTTGGAAGCATTCAGCCGCATGTCTTTGCCTGTTCTTCCGCGTATTTCAGTATGCTGGCTATCTTGTTTTCGTCTAGGTCTTTAATCTGGGCGAGTTCTTCAGGGTGCAGCCTTAACAGTTCGTCGAGGCTGAGGATTCCCTGCTCCCAGAGGATGTTTGCGGTTTTCTCGTCCACGCCTGGAATACGGATGAACTGCGCCAGCACTTCCTCCTTGGACTCGCCTTCACGGCTGCCCTTCCGGTAGTTTTCGATGGCCTTGTGCAGACCGTCTGCTGCGAGGTTGCTGCAGTGCATCTTTATGGGCGGCAGTCCTTCCAGGGCGTCGGCTACGTCCTGTCTTGTTATGGCGAGGGCTTCATCTAATGTTTTTCCTTTAGCTAGTTCGCTTATCATCGACGTCGTCGCTATTGCTGCGGCGCAGCCCATGGTCTTCCAGCCTATGTCTGCGATTTTATCCTCCTTTACCTTGATGTAGATGTACATGACGTCGCCGCATATGGGGTTTCCGACCTTGCCGACCGCGTCCCAGTCGGCGGGCTCGCCCTGGTTTCTGGGGGATTGGAAATGCTCTAACACCCTCTTCGAGTACATAAAGACACCGTATATTTATTCCCGTAGCGGCGTATATTAAATGAGATGGTTACCGCAACGTTACCTTCCGTCGAGGCCAGGCGCCTTCGGACGGAATTCGAGGACGGGATTTCGACATTAAGCCGGAGGATGCCGGGCGTGATTCCCGCAGACCAGCAGGCGTCGTTCAGGAGCGGCCCGGCCGTCAGGGACGTCCCAGTACCGGCGCTCGAAAGGACGCTGAACCGGATTTGGCGGGTTGATGCCCAGCTTCAGGTCAAGGGCTTTGACGAAGGCTGGAGGCTCGAGCACCCGGCGGTCGCGCTCATCAAGACTACCGCGGGCGACCGGGTTCTCAAAGTCGAGAAGCCGCCGACCGGCCAGTCTGGGATAGTGAACGAGCTTATGGCGCCGTCGCTGTATGCGGAACTGGGCCTTAGGGCGTTTCGCCTCGGCGGCGACGGCCTGCGTAAAAGGCGTTGAAGATGGCTGAGCACAGGGCGTACGCATTGATGGAACTGGTGCGGGGCAAGACGCTGACCGAGCTTGCGTACATGAATCCCGACGTGCTTGTAGAGAACGGCATCAGGATCGCCTTCCAGCTCGGCATGCACACGGCGTTCAGCTACGTCTTCGGAGTCAAGGACGGCTATCAGACCAACTACCTCTTCGATGCTGAGTCGAAGACGATAACGCGGATTGACAACGAGCGTTTCCTATACCTCCCGAAGAACCCGGAACAGACGCTGGAAGACGGCGACTCCTACACGCAGGACATCGCGGCCTGCGAGCTGGAGAACCTGAGATACCTCCCGTCGTTTCGGAACAGCCAGACGCATGACAACATACTAAAGGCCTTCAACACCGGCTTCATCGAGAAATACAGCCAGATAAGGGAAAAGAGGGAGAAGCTTCTTGTGATGGTCGAGAACATGAGGAACGACACCCTCCAGGTCAGGGGCGACGTCAGCGAGGAGGCCTACAACAGCGAGACGAAAAGACTGAAGAGCGCGGTCGAATGCCTGATAGGCAATGACCCGAAGAAAGTCCTGTCGAGGCTGTACAAGGCAAAGGCCGAACTTGACAACAGGTAATTATTTTCAGGCGCTCCTGCATTCTTCCAGCATATTTCCGTATTGATATTACCTACTCCAGCCCGC
>JAQTQS010000048.1 GCA_028712125.1 Candidatus Altarchaeota archaeon | reverse complement strand
GCGACTGCCGAAGACGGCGCCCCGGGACTGCCCGGCTACTGCCTGCCCGGAGAAAGCGGATTCGACGCATTGAACTCGGCAACCGTCGAGGTGAGGGGCTGCAACGAGTACACGCCATTGGAGTGCAGGGAGCCGATTATCGGCCCGCGGCCGTGTTCGAACGACACCATACACGCTCTCAGCATCGACGCTCCGAGCACAGCATCCTGCCTGAGCAACGTTACTGTCAACGTCAAGTGGTCTGGTTATCATAACATTGAGGACAATAGGACATACTTCGGATTTTTCTTCGACTCAAATGGTGATTACAGGACAGGATGCAGGACCAATGTCACAGGCGACACAGACCCATCGTATTATACCATGGACTGTAGGGTGTATATCCCGTACACCACGCTCGGGACGCACAGCATCATCGTCATTGCCAACGACGAATATGGCTACTGCACAAGCCTTACGAACATCAACGCAAACGACGCGATTGACATAACATCATGCAACCTGCCTGAAAACTGCTGCAACGGCGTTGACGACAACAGCAACGGGCTGATTGACGCTGCCGACATAGCCTTGTGCGGTCTGAACCGCACATTAAGCCCGGGCTGGAACAATGTCTGCTGGGCGACTCAGAGCCCATACCCCCCGGACTCAAACTACACCTCAGGCATGTTCTCCTGCCCCACAAACCTGTATGCAGTCCAGATTAACGCCACAGTGAACACCCAGCAGGACGCGGACTACCTCTATGTCTACAACGCATCCAGCGATAAAATCCTGCTGAACTACAGCGGAAGCCTCGGCGACATCACGTTCTACATAAACGACACCCAGAACATCAGCTTCCGCTTCGAATCCAACAGCGACAACATCCTTGGGCCGGGCGCAAGGGTTACCGCAATCTTGTGCAACGACGAGCCGCCCCAACGCCACCCTGTATGGGGGACCATAGAGTCGTTCTACACGACCGTGAGCGACGGCTCGGAGACACCGGAAACGAGGGCGCAAACGCTCAGGACGTACTACGACTGGGCTTCGACAGCCGACCACGACACCCAAGTCGACCAAGCCGAATGGGACGGCACGCGGGCCGAAGCCCGTGACAACAACACGGACGGCAATTTCACGTACTTCGCAGGCTATGAGTGGAGAGCAACCGCGCCTTATTCCGGCAACTGCGAGATGGCCGTGTTCTTCCTGGACGACGGGCCGGCAATCAAGGTAGACGGCACGAACCCTGCCTATGACAGCCCTGCCGAGATGGCAGCCTGGCTTGAGGCCAACAACGGGATGGGGTGCATCAGCCACCCTGACCGCACCGGGAACCACTGCAATTGGACCGACCCCGGGATTAAGAACGAGCAGACACTGCCTTGCGTGGCGATGGTTGGCTTGGGGTATTACCACTGGAGCGACTTTTTCACCTGTTCCGCGGGCAGCGGCTGCACGACCTATGATAACCCGAAGAAGGATTGCACGGACTGCTACAGCGGGGTTAAAGCAGCGCTGGACAGCGGCCTGCGCCTGGGCTTTGTGGCTAACTGGGAGTTCCTCTGTCCGTGCGCTTTCGGATTGCCGACTGCATTCACCGGGCTTGTGCACCCCCACAACTATACGCGCAAGGGCATAGCAGAGGAGATAAGGAGCAGGCACACGTGGGCTGCCGAAGACAGGATATTCATGGACGTTACCGCAGATGACGGCGGTTCAGACCGCATTATGGGCGACGCCTTCACATACGTGTCTGCGACGCCAACACTGGCCATCCAATATGAAATCAACGCATCGCCCGGCAATACCATAGACCAGGTTAGCCTATTTTACAACGGGATTATCGTAAAGGTGAATACATTCACCGGACAGGGCAGCGTGTCAGGCACCTTCCAGAAGGACCTTACAGACGGCGCCGAGGATTACCTTTTTGTGGAGGCCATCCAGAGCGACGGCTCGCGGGCATGGAGCAGCCCGTTCTACGTCACCCTCACGCTGACAGGCGGGCCGACATCCAGCAATCCGTCGAGCTCAAGCAGTTCGTCGTCAAGCAGTAGTTCAAGCAGCAGTTCAAGCAGCAGCATAACCACCACCCTTGTTTCCCCCACATTCATTTCAAGCAGCAGCTCCAGCAGCAGTTCAAGCAGCAGCTCCAGCAGCAGCATAACCACCACCCTTGTCCCCCCCACATTCATTTCAAGCAGCAGCTCCAGCAGCTCATCATCAAGCAGCAGCTCGTCAAGCTCCTCCTCAAGTAGGATAATGTTAAGCAGCATCTCCAGTAGTAGTTCAAGCAGCAGCTCAAGCTCAAGCACTATAACAACCACTCTAATCTCCCCATCATCCATATCAAGCAGCAGCTCAAGCTCAAGCAGCATCTCAAGCTCACGCGCAAGCTCATCAAACATATCATCATCAAGCAGGTCATCATCAAGCTCAAGCAGCAGCTCAAGCTCACGCGCAAGCTCATCAAACATATCATCATCAACCTCCAGCAGCAGCTCAAGCTCACGCGCAAGCTCATCAAGCAGTTCATCATCAAGTTCCAGAAGCAGCTCCAGCAGCAGCTCTTCATCATCCATCCCATCCTGCATAGGAATCCCGGCCGGCCAGGACCCGAAAAATGCATGCGAGCAGACAGGCTGCGGAACCGGAACATGCAACGGGATGGGATACTGCGGCTGGTATAATACTGGCGAGAGAAACTGCCAGACCTGCCAGACCTGCCAGGGCGCGACAAGCCCGTCATGCGTCAACATTCCAAACCACCAGCAGGACGGCGAAGGAGCTAGCACATGCATGTCGGCATGCATGGAATGCAACGGATTAGGTGGATGCGTGGCCCAGGCATCCGGCGACGACCGGTTCGGCCAGTGCGCTGAAAGCTGGACCAGTTGCACCGACAGCTGCACTATATACGGCGCCGACGGTAATTGCAACGGCGCGGGCGCATGCAACACACCCGCCGACGAGTACTGCCCGGCAGGCTCAAAGTGCATGTACTATAACAGCGCGTATCAATGCGTAACCGAACTCAATCTTGGAGGCTGCGCTTGGGGCACTTCACAATGCGCATCTCCCGCATGCGGGTATACAACGAACTGGTTCCGCTGCGACGGGGCGGGCAACTGCAACGTACCCACCGCTAGTACTTATTTCAGCTGCCCGACAAGCAGTATCGACGGCCATGAACAGTATTACTACTGCACCAACGGCAATGAGTGCAACCCATGCACAATCCTAGATGACAACTGTTGCGAGAGCATGTATTGACTTCTCAAACTTAAACAAATAATGTGAACCCTTGGCTGCCTCAGAAGTGACGGCACTCTGAAAAAAAAAACACCTAAAACTTGAATAACAAACAACCCAGAAGTAGAGCCCCCAAGCGCCTACTTTCCACCAGCCAGCTTCATGTCAATCACGCCGAACGCGTCAACGAAAATCATGGCCGCACGAAGCAGCAGCATGAAAGCCACCCCGTCCGCAGTCGAAAGCCCGATAATGTTGAAAATCACCGCGCTCCCGGTCTCGGTCAGCCCTAGGCCGGCGGGCACGAAAGGCACGAACATTATGGCTGAAAGCAGGGGATGCATCATCAGGCAGGCTATGAAGCCTGCCTCAAGGCCCAGCGATCTCACGATAAGGTAGGACATGACGCCGAGCAGGAGCCAGCCGCATATGCTCAGCATCATCATCTTCAATATGGCCTTCCTGCCGACGCTTTTGCCGGCTTCCTGCATGGCCACCGTGTACTCCTTCACCTTCCCGAGGATGCCGCCACGGGCGCCGATAAGCTTTATTGGGATGTCGGTGTAGAGGAAGACGCCGATTAGGGCGACCGCCGAAAGCGGGGCAAGCGAGACCATCACCAGATAGTACTTGGCCTCCACGCTAAGCAGGTAAAGCGAGAAATAAACCACAGCAGCCAGGGAAAAAACGACCTTAAGGAAGAAGTTGATGGCCTGCATCAGCGTCAGAAGGCCGGCGTTCGCCGACGCGCTCCTGCCAAGGCTCTTGGACAGCGAGTATGCGACATAGAAATAGCCTACCCGGCCCGGCGTTATCGCGGAGTAGAGCATGCCGCACATGTGGCATGGGAGGAGCATGGAAAGTTTGGCTTCCGGAAACAGGACCTTGAGGGTCAAGGCCGAAAGCAGGTCGCAGAAGAAGTAAACTAACAACGCAGGGACGAAATACCAAAGGTTCGTCTTTAGAAGCAGGCCGGCTATCTTGGCAGGACCGAGCGTGTAGAACAATACCGCCAAGAGTATGAATCCTATCACAAAAGGCAGGACGTCTCGTGTCTTCATTTCTGCTTGGACGGCTTGAGGCATGCGAGCGCGATCTCAAGGGCTTTGAGACTGTCTTCACCGGTCACCTGGACCGGAGCGCCTGTCGCGACGGAATTCAGGAACGACCGGATTTCAAGCGCCAGCGGCTCGCCAAAAGGCACGAACAGGTCTTTGACTATGTAGGAGGAATCCTTCCAGCTGCTGTACTCGGTAACCTTCTGGGTGATGAAATTGCCGCGTATGAACTTCTCCTTGGTCGAAACCGAGATTTCACGCACCTTGTAGGGAGTCAGCCAGTCAGTCGTAATATGAGCAAGAACCCCGTTCTCCATGACAAAAGAAAGCATCGCAATATCCTCCTTGGCCGCTATGTTAGACTCTACAAGAGGGTAAATGCTCTTGTACTCGGAACCGGTCAAATGCCGGATAATGTCAATGTCATGCACGCCGATGTCAACAACAACGCCGACATCCTTGACCCGCGGAGGAAGCGGGCCGACACGCGTTATTGAAATCGATATGACCTTCTGGCCTTCGATAGACTTCTTAATTACGGGGATTATCGGATTAAACCGCTCTATATGCCCGACCATAAGAACCACGCCCTTCTCCTTCGCCTTGGAAATAATCTCCCTGCCAGCCGCAATGGTGTCCGCAATAGGCTTTTCAACCAGCACATGAACCCCCCGGCCCATGGCCTCCAAGGCGACTTCACGGTGGAACGTCGTCGGCACGGCAATGCTAACCGCGTCAACGCCCTCGTCCAGCAAAGAGCGGTAATCCGTGAAAGCGCGCGCCCGGCATTTAGTCGCAACAGCCTCTGCAACCGCCTTGTCAACGTCGGAAACGCCGACGAACTCGACACTATGATTCTCAGAATAAACGCGAGCATGGTGGCGCCCCATGCTGCCGACTCCGATAACGCCCACACGCAACCTGTCCATATTGCCATTAGAAATAGGATACGCCATTTAAATCAGTAAAAACCCCGCCAAGAGCCGCGCAACAGGCCGATGGACAACGGTTATTTAGCCTTGACGGAAAGCAGCCTGCTCGCCTTACCCACGACCTTTGCAGGATTCCCATAAACTACGGAATCGTCAGGAACGTCCCTCGTAACCACGCTTCCGCCGCCGATAAGGCAGTTCCTGCCAATCTTAACCCCCGGCAGTATCGTGGCATTAGCCCCGATACGAGTCCCCTCGCCGACCTCGGCCCCGACCAGCTGAGCGCCGTAAAACATGTACTTGTCGTTGGTGAAACAGACGCGCGGGCCGACGAAAACGTTGTCGTGGATTACGGTATTGGGAGGTATGTAGACCGCGCTCTGTATCTTAACGTTATTCCCTATCTTCACCCGCCCGTCTATGATGGTCATCGTGCCGACAAGACAGTCGTCGCCAATCTCGGTTTCGCTGCGGATTAGGACGAAATGGCCGGTCTGGAAGTTCTTCCCGTACTTGACGTTCTCGTATATTATGGACGGCTGGCGTATCACTTCAGGCATTTTTAATCTCCTTGAAAGCATCAACAATCACTTTTAAATCCCCCTTCTTGACCGCGGGATGAACCGGCAGTGAAATGACCTCCCCGCAGACCCTCTCGGTAACGGGAAGCGAGACATTGTAACCAAGCTTCTTGTACAACTCCTGCTGGTGTATAGGCAGTGGATAGTAAATACCGGTGCCGACACCCTTATCGCTAAGCTTCGACACAACCTCATCACGGCCCTTACCAAAATCGCCGGTGATTTTAACGGTATACTGGTGGAAGACGTGAGTCCTACCCTCAAGAACCACTGGCGGCACGACGCCCTTAATCCGCCTCAGCCTCTTAGACAGGTAAGCGGCATTCGCAACCCTCTTTTTGTTAAAACCCTCAAGCTTATCCAACTGGGCGATTCCGATGGCCGCATTAATGTCAGTCATGCGATAGTTGAACCCGAGCATCTCATGGTAATACCGCTTCCGCGAACCGTGACTGCGAATCATGCCAGAAAGCTCGGCAACCCTGTCATCATCAGTGGTAATCATCCCACCCTCGCCGGTGGCCATGTTCTTGGTGGGATAGAACGAAAAGCAGCCGGTGCCGAAAGCGCCCGCCTTCTTCCCGCCATAGGAGGAACCATGCGCCTGACAGGCATCCTCGACTACCGCAATGCCCCTCTCGGCAGCAAGCGCCATCAATTCCTTCATATCAGCAGGCTGGCCGTAGAGATGGACAGGTATTATCGCCTTTGTCTTGGGCGTTAACTTGCGCTTAACATCCTCTATGTCGATGTTAAAACTGTCATCCCGGATGTCAGCGAACACAGGCTTTGCATTACAATACAAAACAGAGTTAGCGGTCGCGATAAAAGTGAAAGAAGGCATGATAACCTCATCCCCAGGCGAAACGCCGTGCGCAAGCAAAGCAACATGCAACGCCGCAGTACCGGAATTAACAGCCAAAGCGTGCTTTACGCCGATATAGCGCGCAAACGCCTCCTCAAACTCCCGGACCTTTGGCCCCTGGGCGATGCTTCCCGACTTTAGCGCGGAAACGACTCCCTTAACCTCTTCTTTCCCGATTAACGGCTTGGCAATAGGTATCATGCTAAAAACCTTCACTACCTTAATTATATTCTCAAACGCAATAAAAACAGCTTAAACGCCGTCCTCAGGAAGTCAAAAGGCTTAATCTTCGAATCTTTACGGGTGTCATTAATCACCACAGGATACTCAAGCATCCGCAGGTCGTGCCTACGCGCGCGGTAAAGCAGCTCTACCTCGAAATTAATGTCATTAGTCTTCACCTCCGGGAGGATGCGCTGCAGCGGCTCGCGCCGGAACGTCTTCACGCACTGGGTGTCGGAAAAACCCACGCCAAAAAGGAGGTTAATCAGCGTATTATAAACCTTAGACGACAGCCGGCGCATGAAAGGCCTCGTCAGCCTGGTTTTAGGATGGTCCTTGCTCGCGATAACAGCGTCATAACCATCAATATCCCTTATGGAATCCCTGATATACGACAGGTCAATCGCAAGGTCAATGGGATACCACACCACGAAATCACCCAACGCGTTCTCAAAACCAATCCTAAGCCCCCTTCCAAGCGACCTCTCCGGAATACGGAAAACCCTGACCCTGCCGTCCCGCTTTGAAATCGCAGTGGCTATCTCAAAAGTCCGGTCAGTGCTGCCATTCTCAACCAGAATATGCTCAAAATCCCCGACATTCTCCCGGACAAACTTTGATATCACACCAACACTCTGCTCTATAATCCGCTCCTCATTGTTCACAGGCGTAACAATAGAAACCTTCATAGCACAATACTATTAAACGCCAAAAGATTAAAATACAAGAACCAAAAACACGCACACACGCCTATAAAAACAGCCAATCCAATAAAAAGATGATGTCAGACATATCACTAATAGTGCCCACCTACAACGAAAAGGAGAATATAGCAATTCTAGTGGAAAAGACATTCACAGCCGCAAAAAAGGCAAAACTAGACTTAGAGATAATCATCGTAGACGACAACTCCCCGGACGGAACCGCAAAAAGGACGGAAGAACTGGCAAAAAAATGGCCAATCAGGGTAATATGCCGCAAAACCGAACGCGGCCTCTCATCCGCAGTCATAAAAGGATTTGAACAAGCCAGCGGCCGCATCCTAGGCGTCATGGACGCAGACCTAAGCCACCCGCCTGAAAAAATCCCGGAAATGATACAAGCCCTCAATAACGCAGACATAGCCATAGGAAGCAGGCTAATCCAAGGAGGAGGAGTGGAAGAATGGCCGCTAGTGCGAAAACTAATCTCCCAAGGAGCAACACTACTAGCACGACCCATAACAAACATAAGCGACCCAATGAGCGGATTCTTCTTCCTGAAACAGGAGGTGATAGAAGGCGTGAAACTAGACCCCATAGGCTACAAAATACTGCTGGAGATACTTGCCAAAGGCAGATACAAGAGGGTTATTGAGACCCCATACGTATTCCACAACCGGCGCGTCGGCACAAGCAAACTCAACACGAGGATACAACTACAATACCTCAAACACCTAACAAGGTTATATTCACACCGGCTACAAAGACTATTCAAAAAATAGTAAACAATAAAGAGGATATATGTACTAAGGCGAACGCATTATCCATTGTTCTTAACAGCAACGGGCGCACTACAAAATTCCTTAGACGGGGCTGTAATCGGAGCATTACCAAGCTAGGCATCAACCCGTTTTGTATGTAATCTCGTCGACGCACAACGTCCGTGTCCCTTCCCTTCTAATCTTTTCACACATGGATAAATCCTTTAAAGCTGTGCCTAATGTAAGATAACATGTATCCGCTTGAGCCATAGCTGTTATTTGGTTACAAACAGTTAAGTCGCCACCAACTGCAGCGCGACAACGATTCTTTGTCGCAAAGACGGGAGACTCGTCACCATATTCGATTTTGTCGCATATCGAAGGATTGTTTGTCATCATGGCCACAGCCATATAGCAACCAGGACGATACGTTGTGTGTTGTATACTATTACAAATATTTACATCAGAATTGGCCAAGGCAACTGTCCAATAACACCAGTCACGGTTTATCGCATCAGGAACCTGATTACAGGTAGTAACATCATTTTTACTTATAGCATCCTTAGAGATACTATCAAGCTTTGCATAAGGGATAGTCGTCGTTGTTCCAATTATTGTAGTGGGTATAGTCGTCGTAGGCTTAGGCCCGGTTATGCAAGCTGAAAACAAAACAACTAGAGCCACTAACACAGGTACTATGATTGATAATCGCATATAAAATATTATATATTCCTATATAAAAAGGCTTTTACACACCCAAAAAAAGCCTTAAAACGATACTATTTACAAGATTTTACATGCATGACACGACATCAGACGGAACCTGACCTAATGTAAAGGACCAATTCCTGTCCCCCCAATCATTAATCTTTATTCCGCCCCCGATCGTTGCTTCGCATTTGACATTCCACCAATACGTCTGGTTCGTGGGAATGTCTATGAGCTTGATGGTATTGTTAAGATCCTTAACAACAATCGAATCAACACAGGACTCAATACCCTCATCGGTCAGGCACCGCAAACCGCCCGGCAGACGCTCATTCAACGGCCGGCCGTCTCCGTCGTACCAAACGCTATCTTGCACGGTACAGTAATCTACAGAGACTGCGGAGGTTGAGACATTATATACCAAGGTTACATTAGTCAATGCCGGAACGCGACAGTCAACAGTACAACCCATGGGAGCGCTCTCGCTATAATAACACAAGTCATCCCTTCCGAATTCATCCCCAATACATGTTATGTTAAACGAATGTAATCCAGGCCATGGACATTTGACAGTAAAGTTGGCAGGATTCCAAACACACTGGGAGTCGGACTCTGTGTAATTACACGTACACGGCTCTGAATCAACCAGTAAGCCCTTGATTTCATAAGGTACAGGGAATGGAGTTGCATAATATTTATACTGTATTTGGAAGACTTCGCCAAGGTCGGCTTCAGCAGGACAAACAATATCTGATAGCGAGCATCTGTCACAGCCTGTTGTAGTACTGCTGGATGAAGAAGTCGAAGAAGTCCTACTGCTGGTCGAACTCTGGCTTGAGACACTTATTGACGAGCTACTAGAAGTGCTTGAACTAGAACGTGTGCTAGTACTAGAACTAGACCTAGTGGAACTACTGCTAGAACCTTCTAAACAACAACCTTCAGCAAAAGTAATAATAGGATTACCGTCATAACAAACGATATTATTACTACAGCCCACAGCACTGCCATAACCAGTAAATGAACCACTACATTCTTCCCGACATTTACAAACTCCAGCACACCCGATGCTAGACGAACTAGACGACGAAGTAGACGACGTACTACTAGACGAACTACTACGCGAACTCGAAGACGAAGTTGAGGAACGAGTACTGCTCGAAGACGACGAACTACGAGACGAACTACTAGATAAACTACTGACAGAAGAACTACTCGAAGACGAAGAACTACGAGACGAACTACTCGATAAACTACTGACAGAAGAACTGCTCGAAGACGAAGAACTACGAGACGAACTACTCGATAAACTACTGACAGAAGAACTGCTCGAAGACGAAGAACTACGAGATGAACTACTCGATACACTACTGACAGAAGAACTACTCGAAGACGAAGAACTACGAGACGAACTACTCGATACACTACTGACAGAAGAACTACTCGAAGACGAAGAACTACGAGA
>JAQTQS010000093.1 GCA_028712125.1 Candidatus Altarchaeota archaeon | reverse complement strand
CCTTTCCGACAGCGTTTTGTATGTATGTCCTTGCTAGGTAGTGATTTACGGATCCGGTGACGCCCCTTTACGGCTCCAGTGTGCCAAATTGGCAGTAAAACTCGTTCTGCACTGTTATGACAGCACTGAATACCAGACCAAGACCTTATTTCCACCTTCTTTCCACTTCTTTCCCATACTTTTGGGAAAGAAGTCCCCGACGCAAACCATTGTCATTTAAGGAGATGCGGACACGAGGGGGGCTTCTTTCCTTTTTTCCCGTCCGCTATTATATAATGACATGACATGAAAGTGCAGAAAAGAAGCGGAAGGGAAAAAAGGAAAGAAGGTATATATATATTTGTAAATATATATATATCAATGACTTATAGAGCGGACTTCTTTCCCAAAACCGAGGGAAAGAAGTGGAAAGAAGTGGAAAGAAGCCCCCCCCCCCTCTGGCCGACGGGGTTTTCGACGTGACCTCGGCTGTCGGGATGTTGCCGAGCCACGCGAGACGGGCAAGCTGTCGGCAGGAAACGCTGGCCTGGTGCCCCGCTGGCCGACCGCGTGGACGCGAATCGCGGGCCGTCTCGAGGACGCTTCGGGCTGTCGGGCACGGCGTCGTTTCGACTCGCTCGTCCGTCTGTCAAAAAGATTTTTAGAAAAATCTGAAAATTATATTTGACACTGGCCATTGTAGGTGGTATTCTCTCTGTTGTAAGGCAATCACTGATAAGGAATCGGGGCAATGACTCACAACAAGATTGAGTTTTGGCGTGAAGCGCTCACCAACAAGACCCCACTTGTCAGTGGCCTTACAACTTCACGCCAAATATTCGCTGGACGCCTCGGTGCGGAACGGCCCACCTCCACCACTACCGGGGCGTCCAGCCCCTCCCTTGAATCTCGAACCGGCCGACGCGACCTTGCTGACTCACCTCCACGAGCAACAGCAGGTCAGGGCGCGTCGGCTGGTTTTATTTTGCGGCGGCGCACGCCATCTCGCCTTCATCCCGGAGGCCTACAGCGTTATGCAATCGCCGCCGCAGAACTTCCTCCCGCGCTCCTATTCAGCGCGGACGCTCGCGGTGTGTTGCCGCGAGCTTTGATATTACGAATGACGTAGGAGGACGACGATGAAGTTCAGAAAGAAGCCGGTGGTCATTGAGGCAGTCCAGTTCAGAGCGGACACACTCACTGAACTGTATGAGTTCTTGGGGATCGTCGGGAAGGGTTGCTTCCTTGACTGCGGGTACGGGATAGACCCGACCGACGGGCATTTCAAGATTACGACGCTGGATGGCGTGATGGTTGCCAACATCGGTGACTGGATTCTTAAGGGCGTCAAGGGTGAGTTCTACCCGTGCAAGCCGGACATCTTCGAGCAGTGCTTCGAGCAGGTTCCCGAAACGATTTGATACTTCGATGCGGCAGGCTGTCGCGCGCAGACGGCCTGTGACAACTCGCCGGGGCGTCCGGCAGCCGAGAGCCTTGAGCCAGTGGCTGTCAGAGGCGCCAGACGCCCGGGACGCTTCCGGTGGGTTTTGATAACAGGGCGAGGTCGTCAAAAAGGCATGACAGCGGCACACGCCGGCCGAGGTGTCCGCGTTGCAGGTTCGAATCCTGCCCTCTCCACCAAGTGTTTCATCTGACAACCTAACGCGGCCAGCCCGGCGCTACCCTCCTCTTTCCCCCAAGTGTGAGAACGCGCCGGCTGGCCTTGTTTACAGAGGGCGAGACCCGCGCGGACGTGGAGCGGCGGGTGCAATCGCTTGTGGCAATGATGCGCCTGCTGAACGAGCGCGAGAAGGCTTTCGCGCGGGCAGAGGCGCTAAAGACTAGCGGCAACGAATAGGAGGACAGTAATGGACTGGGATTTCGACCTGAAGGTTTTAGTGGGACGAGGAAAGGACTGGCGCTGCCTGCGCATCAGGGGCACAGCGGACGTGTTCGCACCTGAAAACCATCCGGTGGTTTGCTACGGGTTCGAGTTGCAGTCCGTCAGGGACGCTCGCCCGCTGCCGAAGGGCATCACGCACATTTTCCAAGTGCTCCCCCGCTGGCTGCAATCAATCGGCCTTAAACGCTGGTGTGCTCACCCCGGCATCTACGGGCAACTTTGCAGCCGAATTGCCAGCGAATACGAGGAGCATCTTGAGCGAATCGGCGAGCGCGAGCCAGCGTCCCAATGGCCGGGACTCCACGACACCTACGCTGAATGGAGAGGCGAACGATGACAATTCATTGCGAACAGGAGGAATCAGATGTGTAAGCCCGCTTCGTTTATCGTCCTGAAAGATCGCGTGGTCTGGTCGAAACGGACAGACTCGCATGAGGACATCATCGCCGAGTTCGGCCTGCACGAGGGCGCGGCGCGCGTCAACTTCGTCCGCGTCGAAATCAGTCCCGCTGGCGGCGACCTCGCGTCCGACCCGGCATCGTGGGTATATCGCACCGATCAAGACTCCGTTCCTAAATGGTATGACCCGGCGGCGGCAGAAGCGGAAGTTCGCGCCGAATTGGCCGCATGGGTAGAGGCAAAGGTTATTGCGAGCGGGAGGCGCGACATCAGCGACGGACAGATTTACGCATACGGCTCGGCGACGGTCAAGGCATACGGCTCGGCGACGGTCAGGGCATACGGCTCGGCGACGGTCAGGGCGTCCGACTCGGCGACGGTCAAGGCATCCGGCTCGGCGACGGTCGAGGCATCCGGCTCGGCGACGGTCGAGGCATACGGCTCGGCGACGGTCAGGGCATACGGCTCGGCGCTAATTCGAGACTACCGAACGAATCCCCCGACCATTCGGTTCAGGGCGGGAGCATACAAGGTGGAGGAAATATGACAACTCATCT
>JAQTQS010000092.1 GCA_028712125.1 Candidatus Altarchaeota archaeon | reverse complement strand
CTGGTGACAGCTATTGCAAGCTCCTTGCCCTCAATCCGGATGCCCACCTCGAGCGGGTGCGCGGTAACCTGCAACACAGTGGAGTTTGCCATATAGTTGTTCTTGCCGGCCTCGATTGAATAGGAGCCGACAGACTGCGGCTTGAATGTGAAGCTGGCCTTGTTGATGGTGGTTATCTCGCCTTCCGGGCTTGTTACCTTTGACGACATAGAATCGTCGCCAAGCAGGCCGCCCCTGCTGTTGTAGACATTGACCGAAACGTCGGTCCCTACCTCGACTTCGCCCGGAGAGCGTATGTCAAGGGTGTCCTGGGTCGGAATCCGTTTCGTCAGGTCCCAGAACATGTCCTTGGAGACTGTAACCGGGTATTCCAGGGGGTCTGCGGTCGTGTCGGCTTCTGAGATGGTGAACGAGAACTTGCCTTCGGAATCGGTCGCGCCGACTATGCCAAGCTCGGGGATGCTGACCTGCGCGTCAGGGACGAAAATCCCGTCCTGGTCGCGGACGAGAACGCTCGCCTCCGAGTTCAGGAAGGGGATGGCCGGGTCGAAATCCAACTGGAATCCGTTGCGGGCTTTGAATGATTTTATCACGGGCTCGTACTTCGCGTTTTCCACGATGACGCTGTACTCGCCCATCGTCGTAACGCCGTCGTATATGACCTTCCCGTTGGCGAGAGTCTTGTACTCCCGCTGGGTGCCCTCAGGCGTTATTATTTTCACGTTAGCGTTCGCGACAGGAACGCCGTTGGCCTTTACGGTTATCGACACCGGCAATTTTACCGACGGATTCTCAGGCTCGATGTCCGCGGAAAGCGACGGCCGCCCGGAGACGTTCAATGTCTTGTTCACGCCCCAGTGCCTTGCGCTCAACTCGCCGATTACGAGCAGGTACGACCCCGCGTCGTTGATTGTGAAGTTGACGCCGCCTGTTATCATCGTCCTTGCGGCAAGGTAGAAGTCGCCGTTAGAGTCGTATACTTTGACTCCGATGTCGCCGGCCGGGACCGCCATGGTTATCATCTCGCCGACAACCGGGTTAGGCGGGTGGGGGCCGTCTATGAGCGGGATTCTTTTCGCGTAGAACTTTAGTTCGCCGCAGTAGTTGTACTTGTTCGGCTGGACCGATATCTTGTACTCGCCGGGCTGCGGCGGGTTGTAGGTGAAATAGCCTGCATTGCCGGTGTCCTTGTTCTCGGTTATGGTGTCAAGGTTCTTGCGGTAGGATATGACAACTCGTATCTGGTCTGTGAGAAGGTCGCCTGCCGCGTCCTTGAACATGACCTTGACGTCCTTTCCGGGAACCGGACTTGCGGGGTCGAATGCCAGAATCGGCACGTTCCCGACGTCGAAGTCCAGAGTCTGGGTGTCGAAAAGGTCTGACGTCCCGAAGCCCGCCCTCGTCAGGTCGACCTTCATGGAGTGGGTGCCGCATTTAATGTTTATCAGCTGCTGGTTGTCGGCCCAGTCTTCCTTTTTAATGGAGATTTCAACGCTCTCGTCCTCTGCCCCTATGTTGACCTTCTTGAAGGGTATTATGTTATCGTCCAGGTACAGTGTTACTTCGGTGCTTGACGTGACTTTCCCGACTTTTATGGTAATCTTGAAGTTGTCATCTATTTCAAGCGGGTCGGGGGAGAATTTTACGCTCTTGATGTACGGTTTTTCGACGGCGCTGGCGCCCCACGCGAGGGCCAGGACCAAGAGCGAAACTAGAATCACAATCGCTACGGGTCTCAAAGCCATTTTGTATAATATTACACGTATTCCTTAAAAACCAAGCTAAGAACGGCATACTCTATGGAATTTACCGGTTAAAAATGACTTTAATCACGGGAACAACACCATCTGGACTGCCGGCTCCCCCATGCGCGTGTATTTCTGAAGAACAGCCTCACGTTCGAACCCGTTGCGCTCGAAAAAACTGATGACGCGCGCGTTTTCGGCCTTGACTTTGGCCGTCACGCGGTGGATTGGCCGCTCTCTGAGGAATTCCAGGACTTCTGAAAGAAGGCGGGAGCCTATGCCCCTGCCTTGGAATGCGGCGTCTACGCATATCGGCCCTATTTCGGCCCTGCCGACGCTTTCGTAGAACAGGACGCCGGTGAAGCCCGCGAGCCTTCCGTCGACTACCGCCGTGTAGAACCGGAAGTCGTGGCGTAGCGAGCATGATAGCACGTATTCCTGGGTTATCTCCTGCTCCTCGAACCACTGGCTGAAGGACTTGTGCAGGCGTGCGATGGCCGGAGCATCCTCGGCTGAGAAGGGACGGATTAATGCATCCGTACGGGTGTCCATGTTATCTCTTAATAATATGGCTTATAAAGAAGTTATATGACTGCCGTAGCTCTAGAGCCGTCTTTCATGCTGCTGGCCTGCTCAGCATTCATTGCAGGGGTTCTCGACGCCACAGTCGGCGGAGGCGGGCTTATACTGATACCGCACATGGCCTTCCTTGGCGGCTCGCTCCGGGCGGCGATAGGCACGTCAAGGGTCGTATTCATCATGGACTCGCTCTCGGCTGTTATCGGGCACCTGAAGAAGGGAAACGTCGACAGGAATATTGCACTGCACTACAGCCTCGCTTCGGTTGCCGCTGCGCCGTTCGGAGCCTACATCACCGCAAGATCGCCGCCAGAACTCACTGCGAGACTGTTCGGCGTGTTCATAATAGCAATTCTCGCGCTCATCGCATGGAAGCCGAGAGCCGGACTTGAAGACCGAAGGAGCGGGAAAACCCTGCCGTCACTTGCCGCCGGCCTGCTCTCGGGGTTTATGATAGGCCTTTTGGGGGGCGGAGTGGGCGTGCTGCTGGTATTACTGATGGTTTTTGCCTCCGGCGCAACGTTCCTCCTGGCGTCAGGCACGTCCCAAG
>JAQTQS010000047.1 GCA_028712125.1 Candidatus Altarchaeota archaeon | reverse complement strand
CGGAGATGAGCGTCGAGCCTGAAGTATACTTCGAGCCCCGCAAGGAATGGATTGAACTTGGCGGCGCCGGAATGTTCAGGCCAGAAGTAGTGAAGCCGCTCTTCGGCATCGACTGCCCGGTGCTCGCATGGGGCCTCGGGCTTGACCGCGTCGTCGCGCTGCGGATGGGCCTTTCGGACATTAGAAACCTGTACCTTAGCGACTTGGAATGGCTGAAGGCCCGCAGGGCTTAGATTTCCTGTTCGATGCCGAGCATCTTCTTTACCAGCGGGTGGTAGCGGCCGTTCATGCTTTCCTTTATCTCCTCGACCGGGATGATGACTATCTCAGGCTCCTTGCCGACGAAATCGCTTTTCTTGTAATACTCCATGAAATGGTTCATCTCCCGCTTGTAGCTGGTGAACGATTTCTGGTATCCTACGATTACGCTCTCAAGGTTGCTTACGACCATAAAGACGATGTTCCCTATGGCCAGGGTGTATTTCAATCCCTCCTTGCGTTCTTCGAGGGGGTGCTTGGGGTTGTTGAAGAAATGCGCCATAACCATGACCTCATAGCCAAACCGCTTCATGTCGGGTATCCTGATTCTCGCTATTAGGCGGTCTTCTTCGAGTTTTTTCCTGAGCTTGTTCACGGACTGCCTTGTCATGGACACCTTCCTTGCTATCTCCCCGTCGTTGTCCTCCGGGTACTTGACAAGCGCATAAAGCACCAGCTTCTCGTTGCCTGTCAAAGCCCTAGGAACGACGTTATCCTGCACCTGCTTTTCTTCGTACTTGCCGTCATGCGCTCGTATTTCGAACTCCTGCTTCAGCAGCGGCGCAAATTCGAAAAACCTTAATACCTTCGATATGGCTAACGGCAGGAAGACGTGTCGAAGACCGTCGGGTGTCAAAAGGTCGTGCTTGTTGTAGTTTATGCTCGAATACTCGACATAGCGCATCGCATCAGTGAAATTCGAGTGTGCGCTCAGGGACACCTGCTGGGAGTCGCAGCTCTGCTTGAAAAAAACCTCAGGGAACTTTGCAGTGGCCGAATACTTCTTCCTGGCGTCGTACGGAAATGCCGGATTGAAAGCGCCGTACCTCAATACCAGCAACTCGCAGCCCAACGCCGGTATGTTCGGCACAACAACATTATAAAAAAGTCCGTCCCGCCTTAGCTTGTTCCTGATGGCGGTTATCGTAGGGCGCTTGACAGGGATGCGCCTTGAGAGCTCTATGTCGTTCAGATTCGGCCATTTAACAAGGAAGTATAGCACTAGCTTCTCCCGCTCGGTCAGACGATACACATAAATGATTATGATGTGTAGTATATATTCCATATTTAGCGGCAATTAGTGTCAATAAGCAACAATAGAAACTAACAGCGCTGTTAAAGTATAATACTGCCCAAATCCCCTGTCAATAAGTCCAGACGACTAAAGCAAGAACGAAAACGGCCATGTCCGATTGTGATGCTCTTTTATCGCTTTAAACCAAGAATATAAAACATCCATGAAAACAGAGGAAATAATGCGCGCAATAGCCGAGCATATAATCTGCACGGCAAAGGAACTCCCTCCGGGGCAGGAAAAAAAACTGACTGACGCTGTCATAAAAGCAGACCGCATCTTCGTATACGGCGCCGGGCGCTCAGGCCTTGTAGCCCGCGCGTTCGCGATGCGCCTCGTCCAGCTGGGCTTGACATCCTACGTAGTCGGGGAGACAGTCACCCCAAGCCTCGGAAAAAAGGACTTGTTGATACTGGTGTCAGGCTCGGGAGAGACCAGCATCGTCCTCAACATAGCAAAGGCCGCCCAGCCGCTTGGGACAAGAATCGGCGCCATAACGTCATACCCCAACTCAAGCCTCGGGAGGATTGCGGACATCATCGTCTGCATAAAGGGCAAGGCCAAGGTCGAGATAGAAAAGGACCACCTGAAGCACCAGATAGAAGGCGTCCACTCATCCCTGACTCCGCTTGGCACGCTGTTCGAGGACACGTCCATGGTCTTCCTCGACGGCGTCGTAGGCCGGCTTATGATACAGCTTGGCAAGAGCGAAGTGGACATGAAGAAACGGCACGCCACCGTCTGACCGCGTGATTTTAATCGCGAAGCACATTAATTTACATGCAATGCCGCGCCAGCCCGTTCATTGCCCTCCTGCTTGCATTGGCGCTACTTCCGGCAACGGCCTTCGCATGGGGCGTGCAAACCCATGAGCACCTGTGCGGGCAGGCAGTCGCTGCCGCATGGGGCGAGGAAGGCGCAAAGTGCCTGCATGCCGAACCTGCGGTGCAGTACGACTTTTGCAATGGAATCCAACCATACATAACCGAGGACGCGTACGAACGTTGCATAAACCTGTCATCCAGAGGCATCCTCAATCCGGCTTCCGCGCTGCTTACCGTCATAAACGACACCGAAGGTTTGAAGGACTACTCCGACTGCCCTGTCAGGGAGGGCGCCGGCGCTCAGATTGCATGCGGCGACCCTACGTACAAAATCGCATCGGAAAAGAGCGAGCAATGGTTCGGCATGGCCAATTCATCAGGCGACCTCTGCAGGCGGATAGGCTTCTTTTGCATCGGCGCCAGCTACTACAGCGAGTCGAAGTACAAGCTCAACAGAGTGCAAAACCTTGAAGGGTGCTACGGTGACATAGAATCCGAAATAGACGAAAAGGTCGTTAAAAACGAGTCATGGCGGACGGACGGCTACTGCACATTCGAAGGCCTTGTGCAGCGCGCAGGGCGCAAGGTGACCGAGCGCCACAGCCAGACCTTCACGTTCTCAGGCGATGAACTAGGGCAGATAATATCCGAACTATCCGCAAAGGGGAAAGACATCGCATCCCGAAACCTTGAAAGTGCGGCCGTATCCAGCACCATGGAAACATACGGTTCAATTGCTGAAGTCACATCATCGCCTTCGAAAGCGTCAACGACACTCCCGGCATCGATGACGTCCGGGGAACAGACGACGTTCGCCGGCATAAACGAGACCAGCATATTATACGAGGAGACTAAAACGGAGGGGATTACCGCAGTCAACGAATTCTTTGACACATTGGACGGGTTTGTAAAAATGACCGCCGGCGAAGATACACGCGGCAAAGGAAACGTCATAACGCACATCTTCATAACACTGCTCGCAGTCGGAGGATTCGGAACCTGCCTCTACCTGCTGGTCAAAACAGAAAGAGACAAGATTCGACAGCAGCCTGCGCAAACCCGGAACGCAAAGACACCCGGGGAGCCGCTAAAATGACCGGCACATTCTGCGGCATAGACGAAGCCGGCCGCGGTCCGGTCATCGGGCCGATGGTCCTCGCATGCGCCGTTTTCGACGATGGCGGCATGATGCGTCTTGCCGAGCTCAAGGTCCGGGATTCAAAGAAGCTGTCGCCTGCAAGGAGAAGCTATCTCGAGCCGCTGGTGAAGGATGTTGCCATTGAATACGGCCTTGCAATCGTCAGCGCGGGCGAGATTGACCTTCTCAGGAAAAGGAAGTCGCTGAACGTGATAGAGGCGATGAAGGTCGCGCAGCTCATCTGCTCGCTGAAAAACACACCTGCAAGAATCGTCGTCGACGCCGCGGACGCGGTCGCGGAAAACTACCGGACGAGCATAATAAAATGCGCCGCCGACATAAACAGCGATTTCAGGATGCCGCATCTCGTGTCAGAGCACAAGGCCGACGACAATTACCTTGAAGTCAGTGCCGCGTCCATCCTCGCGAAGGTCGAGCGCGACCGCAGAATCGAAGAACTGAAAAAAACCCACGGGGACTTCGGCTCAGGCTATCCCGCGGACGAGACGACGAAGGAATACGTGAAAAGCGCGCTGAAGTCCGGCCTGCTCCCCGACATAGTGAGGAAAAGCTGGAACACGGTGTCGGCCGGTAAACAGAAGACGCTCGACGATTACTAGGCTTTTTTGGAAGATACCTCCGTTTCTCACGCGCAAACTTTCGCAACGTTGAGCGCAATCGCAAGCGCGCCCTCAGCCGCCCTCTGGTAGCTTTCTGAAAAGCCGATGACAACCACATCCCCCTCGCGCGCTTTATCCTTCAGAAATGCCGTCGTAGCCGGGTAATTCTCGACAGGCATGTCCCCGCACGGGAAGAAGAGGCCGCCCCCGCCGTACTTCAACAGCACCGCGCCGTCCGACCCCGCCCTGACGGCAATCTCCCTCTCCCTAAGGCCGCTTCCAACGAGACCTGCCGCATCGCGCAATACCACGACAGAGCACCGCAAGCCGGGCGCCACATCCAGATGCGCCTCAACAGGCATCGTGAACCTGCCAAGATAGCCCTCCACAATCCTCCGGCCCTTAGCTGATAGAGCATGGCCGCGGGCCTTCGACACGACCCTGCCTTCAGCTTCAAGCCGGTTTAAGATGGTTCGCACGCTCCCCTCGCCAATACCAAGAAGCCTGACAAGCGCCTTCCTCCCCAGTCTTCCGGAGTACAAGGCTAAGAGCGTTCGGACTATATGGACTTCCCCAAAGCTCGGGGACGCGCCGGCCATAACTAAAGATTAGTCCGGAAAAGCTATAAGCGCAGAATTGCGAGAAAGTTATAAGCACAGAAGAACCATAATAATACGGCATGATAAAGATAGCGATACCTAACAAAGGCAGGCTCAGCGAGCCGACGATAAGGCTCCTCAACGAAGCCGACATAAAGGTGGAAGCAGGCAGGCAACTATTCTGCAAGTCCGGCGACGTGGAAGCTTTGTTCGTCCGGGCCGGCGACATACCGGAATACGTGCAGGATGGCGCAGCCGACCTTGGGATAACCGGCATTGACATGGTGAAGGAAACAGGGGCTAAAGTAGACATTCTCCTAAACCTGGGATTCGGAAGCTCCAGGCTCGTGGTCGCAGTTCCTAAGGAATCAGGCATCAAGGACAAAAAAGGCATAAAGGACGGCATGCGCATAGCCACCGAATTTCCCAACCTCGCAAAGAAATACCTGCAGGAGATAGGAAAAAAAGCAACCATCGTAAAAGTATCGGGCGCGACTGAAATAACCCCCTATTTGGGCGTGGCAGACCTGATAATAGATTTGGCCAGCACCGGAACGACGCTCGAGCTGAACAACATGCGCATCATAGACTGCGTGCTGGAAACCGAAGCGGTATTGATAGGCGACAGGAAATTCATGAAAAGCAGCATAGTCACATCGCTGAAGAGCGTCATAGACGCCCGTGGCATGCGCTACCTCATGGTCAACGTGCCGACAAAAAAGATAGAGGAAGTGAAACGAACGCTTCCCTCGATGGAAAGCCCTACGATAATAGACCTCGCCGAAAAGGAATACAAGGCAGTCCACACCGTCGTAAGCAAAAAGGAAGTCCACGACACAATCCACAAGCTCAAAAAGCTGGGGTGCAAGGACATACTGGTGCTGCCGATAGAACAGCTGGTCGAATAAACGGCCGCAAGACACCATTTTTTAAACCCAACTACCATATAGTATGAACGTGATTAATCATGGGACTAAGACCAGCCAAATGCTATAAATGGGACATGCCCGCCTACACCCGGGTTAGCAGCAACCCCGGCGACTCCTTCATCACAGGGATACCCGCAAACAAGATAAACCTCTACGACATGGGCAATCTCACAGCAGAATTCAACACCCAGCTCTCTATAGCCTCAGTAAAGGACATCCAGGTCCGCCACAACGCAATGGAGGCCGCGCGCATCATCGTGCAAAAGAACCTGGAAAAGACCCTTGGGGTTTCAAACTTCCACTTCAAGGTGAATACCTACCCCCACCACGTCATAAGGGAGAACGTGATGGCGACCGGCGCAGGAGCAGACCGCGTCCAGCAGGGAATGCGCCAGGCTTTCGGCAAGCCCGTTGGCCGTGCCGCCCGCCTGCACACGGGCCAGGCGCTTTTTACCGTCTACGTCAACGACAATCCCGTGACTGTAAAGTTTGTGAAAAAAGTCCTCAGGATAGCGATGAAAAAGCTGCCCGGGCCTATGAGGCTTGTTGCCGGCATTCCTGCGGCAGGGCCTTCTAAAAAGGATAGCGGGAAAGAATGACCGAATGGAACGTTGTCGTTAAGCTGCGTATTATGCCCGAGGGCGTCGAGACCGACTTTGAGTCCGTCAGGAAGAATCTTGAAAAGCTAGTCGGCGACAAGGCGAAAATACACAGCACTGAAGTTAAGCCGATAGCATTCGGCCTGAAGGCGCTTGAGGCCAACATTCTGTTCAACGACAAGCAGGGCGGCTTCGAGGGCATAGAAGACAAGATAAGGAAGATACCCGGCGTAGGAGAAGTCGAGACGACCGACCTGAACCGGCTGTAAGGGCGATAACGTTTTTTTCAATGCCGGACACAACCGCTTGCTTTTTATCCGTCCAACCTTAATTCCTAAAAACAGTCGCACCAAACTAGCCATGAAATACGTCGTCGGCGTGGACTTCAGCGCAAGCCAGAACGCATGCATGCTCGCGGAATATGAGACCGGGAGAATCCTAAGGAAAAAAGAGGTTTTGCGCGGGGCCTTCTACAAGGAGCCGAACTCGCCAGACGACTCTCCAAGGCCGCTCGACTGCTACTGTCCCGGACTGCCTGTCGAAGACCGGGCGCACGCCTACCTCGCTGGCCTTGTGCAAGGATTCCTAAACGATGCCGGAATCAAAAAATCCGATGTCATGGCTGTCGGCATCTCGCTTGCTGGAAAATTGTTCTCGGACGGCAGGGACGGTAAAGACGTTTTGTTCATGGGGGCGAACACTCCCAAACGCTTCGGAAAGACCGAATCCGGTAGGACATCCATCAACGCGACAAGGACGCTCAGAAAAGAATTCAGAGGCATCCCCATCATCGGCGGAAACGACTGCAACTGCACCGGAATCGCCCAGTCCATCCTCTATGAAACGCGGGGCATCGGCCCTAAAAAAACATTCTACCTCACAATAAGCACTGGCATAGGCGGAGGCGGGCCTAAAGAGGATGCTGACGAGATAGGCCATATGGTAATCGGCAACGTTCACCCGGCGGTCTCTCTAAAATGCGGATGCGGCGTGCAAGACTGCCTTGAAGCCTATGCGTCCGGGACGGGCATCTCAAACTTCGCTAAAAAAATAATCTGGTTATACCGTATGAATCCGCGAAAGTTCGCCGGCTATGCAAGCTACGAAAGAGAGGTCGGAAGGCTGCTTGACAAAAACGGCAGGCCCTTTAACCTCAAGGAAGCGGCTGTAAAGTCAATGCTGGCCGGCATGATTAATGAAAAGCAAAGAAAAGGCGAAGCATTCACTGCAAAGGATGTCTTCAAGGCGATGTACAAGAAAGACCTGCTTGCATACCACATCCTCAACACGACTGCAAGGATGACTGCCGAAGTCATAGCAAGCACGGCCCAGATTCACGACCTCGAGCGCGTTGGAATCGGCGGGGGCGTCGGCGCGAACAACCCTAAATACGTTGGGATGATACAAAAACACGTGAACAGGATACTAATCAAAGGCAACAAGATGCTGCCAAAAGGCGTAATCGTGGAAGTCTGCCCGCTAGGCAAGGCCGCGAACGACTATGGCGCCCTCTCGCTCGCAATGCCCGAGAAATACCGCGCCCAATGGGCGAAGACGATGCTAAAGGCGACTGGAAAAAAGCGCTGAAACCAGTTATAAAAAACTTGTTTTTAGGTCTTGTTATTAAACTATTAATCAGACTGTTAAAGTGCTATCGAGTCCCGCAGGACGAAGATAGCACCTTTGATTAAACTTTCTTAAAGTTTATGGCGGACGGCCCCGGGGTTGTTGCTCCAGTCGGACGCTGGCTGCCTAAAACCCTCCTCGTTCCCGCTTGATCCGCCAGCACCATCCGTCCTTGTTTATGGCTGCTCCCTTCCAGGCCTGACCAATTTCGCATGGTGTATGGTCCGGCGGGGCGTTAACTCATCGTCGGAATCTTAGACCAGACGCCCAATCTGAGGCCCCGCCCCCGGGTGTTCAGCCCCCTCGTAAGGACGATTTAGGGTATGTATTTCAGGCTACGCCCACCAGCCCGGCCTAGTCCACCGGTTATGTTATAGCGTTGAAGCCGTATATAAGCTATCCCCGCCGGCCGTATTTTGATGCCGTATGCCTTGATACCGGAACCGGATATATTGCCTGGACGCTCTCTACTAATCTATTAATAACGGTGTTTATGACAGGAGCCAGCGCGGGACCGTGACTTCTACAATGCCGCCTATTATCACCAGCAACACCGCGGCAACGAGGAACTTCAATCCGTCAGCCATCAGGAACCGAAAGCCCCTGTTCTCGGCGTTGGCTATGCCCTTGGAGAGTATGCCACCTGAGACGGTGGCGAAGAGGTATGCCATTATCTCGATGGTCGTGTGCGGGAGGTAGGCGCCGATGACCATCAGTGAGCCGCCGGAGATTGCGTTCTCCAGAAAGCCGCCGTATAGGACGCTTGCGATGGACGCGTTGTAGGTGAGTATCAGCAGTGCGCCGGCGCCGTAGAACAAGGACAGGAGCACGCAAAGGAACATTATCTTGAGGTTGTTGAGCACTATCGCCTGGAGGGCTGTTGGAATCTGGAAATAACCGCCCGGCCCGTATATCAGGTCCATCTGGTTTTTGAACACGAGATTCCGGTATTCCGGCTGCGACGTCATGTAGACCATGAGGAACGCCATGAACATGCCGAGGAACAGGTGGAAGTAGAATGCAATTATCCTTGAGTGCCTTGTGAAGAAGTTTGACTTCTTTATGTAATCCTCCTTTATCTCGCTCAGCGTCTTTATGTGGTATAGCAGGAGTATCCCCTTGTCCAGGTTGTTTTCTATCAGGCTTTTCTTTATCTGCTCTGGGGTGTAGCCGTCCCGCAGGCACTTCCTGACCCATACCTCCAGCTCCTCCCTGCCGAGGTCCCCCGATATCTTGAGCTCCCCCAAGTCTATGTTAAGCTCGTCAAGCTCGAAAATCTTTATGACGTAAGGTATCAAAAGCATAGTGGTGAAGGCTATCACTACGATGCTGTATTCTGAGGGGAACACGATCGAGGTGGAGAAGAAGGCTATCGAGACGAATATGTAACCTATGGGTATCGCAAGGTGCGGTTTTTTCACAAGCTCCTGCGGGTTTACAAGCCTGTCCAGAACCATGATTATTTATATATGCCATCGCTGTAATTTAAACGAGACAGTGCTTTCGCGAAGTTATCCCCCAAAATGAAAAAACACGTTGGCTACCTGGCATTTTTGTTATTACTCCTGGCGTTGGGCGCATTCCTTGTCATTAACGGCAACATATCCGACCCCTCCGGACTTCTCACTGGTAAAAAGCCGGCCATGCCGCCGGGCATCGTGGCGTCCGGCAATGTCACGGATTCGGCAGCCATGGATGACGTATCCTCAGCGGCCCCTGTAATAACCACTGGCGGCTTGAAGGCAGACGTGTTGGAAATGGGTGACGATAAAGACAGCGTATCATTATACCTAGACGGCGTTTATTGCGGTTCCGGTTCCTGCATAAGCGACGGGCTGGCGGTCGGGCGCCACACTTTAACGGCCAATAAAACCGGCTATGCTGATACTGTCATGGCCGTCCAGATATCAGCGGGTAAAATCACCTATACTGACATCGAGATGCAGATAGACCCTGCGGCCAGCAGTTCGAGCAGCAGTTCGAGCAGCAGGGAAAGCAGCATTGCGTCAAGCTCCGGGAGAAGCGAGTTCTCAAGCTCTTCAAGCAGCAGCTCGAGCAGCTCAATCGTCAGTTCCAGCATGGCCTCATACCTACCCGGTACCGCCAATACCGGAGGCGTCACGAGCATGACCGGGAACAGCTCGAGCAGGCTGTCCAGCAGCATGGCGTCCAGCTCAAGCAGCATGTATTCCAGCATCGCCAGCTCCAGCCTCGGCAGTTCCTTTAGTAGCAGCAGTTCCAGCAGCAGGATTCCGTCAAGCAAGGCGTGCAGCAGCAGCCGCGCAAGCAGTTTCGGGAGCAGCTACATGAGCTCAAAGAGGAGCAGCAGCTCGAGTGCTGCTAATAGCATCAGCATGGGGTCTTCGAGCCCGTAGAGCAGCCAAGCCGGCCTTTCGGCGCAAGGGGCTGACCGCAACGACTCGATTCACATCATGATTGAAAATTATGCCGTTCTTAAGCAATGTTGCATTTAACTATACCTATTTATACGCACCCTTCCTGTAATCTAAATACTCAGCAGAAAAATGGAAAAAAATGCATACTATACCCTGACTCTCATCGCAATCCTGTTAATGATATCGGCTTGCGCATCCGCCCAGACCGCGGCAGGATCATGCGAAATAAAAGCGGAAAGTAACCCGGCCAGCGCGGCAATTACCGGCGGAATATCAAAGGCCAACCCCAGCTACGAGTGCAGCGTCATCTCAAGCAGTTCAAGTTCCAGGGCGTCCTCCAGCATGCATAGCATCGAGGGCAGCACCCAGATTCTTACCTCAAGCAGTTCCAGCAGCTCCAGCAGGCTCTCGCTCCTCTCAAATCCAACCTCCATCATTGCGCAAAGCTCCAGCTCCTCTTCACGCGCCTCCAGCAGCAGCTCCAGCAGGCAGAGTTCTACGGTCTCCTCAAGCACGCTCCCCCGGATTGATTTCTACATAACCTCTGAGCCGCAGAATGCGACAGTCTACATTGACGGCGCGACATACCTCGGCTGGAGCACGCCGGTCACCATCTACGACCTAACCGGCCCGCATTCGGTAAGGCTGTCCAAACCCGGATACCAAGACTACACCACGGGGGTTAACCTGAACCTGACCCACAACGTCCTATACGCGGTGCTCGCGATGGACTACGGCATGAGCTCCTCAAGCAGTTCAAGCAGCACCAGCTCAAGCCAGTCAAGCTCCAAAGTCTCAAGCATAATAAGCAGCTCATGCAGCAGCAGCTCAAGCATGAACAGCATGTACGGCCCCACGTTCGTCTACAGCAGCAGTTCCAGCAGCTCGTCCAGCAGCAGCTCGAGTTTTAACAGCATGGCCGGGCCGACTTATTTTTACAGTAGTTCGAGCAGTTCTTCCAGTAGTTCGTCTAGTAGTAGTTCGAGTCTTCTTCGGGGTAGTGTGCCTGTGGGTAATCTTAGGGTGAGTGTGTGGAATGTGACGGGTGCGTCTATTTATGTTGATGGTGTTTATTGTGGTTTGGATTATTGTGCTCGTGATGGTGTTTCGGCTGGTATGCATAATGTCTTTACGTCCAAGCCTGGTTATTTGAGTGATTCGTCTTCTGTTCCGGTTACGGCTGGTCAGACGCTGTATGTGGATGTGTTGTTGATGATTGATGGTGTTAGCAGTTCGAGTAGTTCTTCCAGTAGTTCTTCCATTGTTTTGTCCAGCAGCTCTTCCCGTGTTTCGGCGATTAGTTCGTCCCTTCGTTCGTTT
>JAQTQS010000046.1 GCA_028712125.1 Candidatus Altarchaeota archaeon | reverse complement strand
ACGAGTAATGTCTGGCTTTTTGTTTAGCTGCACATTGTCCCCAGACCTACAAGCCTTATGACGTCCGATACTATTGTTACTATAATCAATCCCACGATTGCGTGTACCATCGTGTCTTTGGCTGCTTTTCGCGCGCCGGGGTCGTTTTCTGATGCGACCCATTTTACGCCTGCGATTACCATAACGACTGCCGCTACGCCTGTTGCAATCGACTTAAAGACATCGTAGAAGCCGCAGACGACGTTGCCGACCTTTAATATGACATCTGCAGTGAAAGCCGCAGAAACAAAGGACGCGCATAACAAAAGAACCAACAAACATAAGCCCAATCTTTTAGCATATTTTGTTTCCATTGGTAGCCTCTTATTAGATATATACCGTTTACCTATAAAAACCTTCCTAAATGTTTCAATTCTGGCTGTTGTAAGCTGTATTGCGGTAGACAAGGAATCCCGCCACATAAGTCTTGTTATAGCCTTCTATGTAATCCGCAATCCTCCTTTCTCCTGTTTGGTTCGTTATCCACTCCGATGTCCCATTAGCCCCTACGATGAACTTTGCGCGGGCGTATGAAGTGTTGAATGAAAACCGGTCCTTCGGGAAGTCTCCCGAATAGTACGCAATAGGGATACCGTCATAGGCGATGGACTGTGTGATAAGCCCTACACGGGCATTGGTGATAAGCGGGAACATCCAGCTGTAGGTCAGAACAAGGTCTCCGTCGTTCGTCTGCCCATTGATGTAATCTGTAATCTGCCTAACCTGCTCCACCTGCTGGCCGGGAATTCCGCCAATTATGAAGAGGTACGTGGTCAGGCAGGCTGAGACTGCCAGCGGGTAGAAGCAGGCGGCTAGCAGCGCATTATTCGAGGGTTTAAGCTTGAGCTTGCGAATTATGAAGGACCCCTCCGTTTTGGTTTTTCCGTATGTCGAATAGAGGAGGCTTGCGAGGGCGATTGATGCGTGCGGGTAGATGACCATTGTCATGTGGTCTGCGCGGTCGAGCGCGAGCATTGATAACACGCTCCCGGCGAGGAAAAGCATAAGCAGAGCGCGTTCTCTCCCCTCATCCATCAGGAATAACGGTCTGACGCACAATCCGAAGAAGCTCATTGTGAAGAGGAATGTTGTCGCGTGCCAGAATGCGTCTTCGGTTGCGTAAAATGAGGTCAGTGATATTACCACGACGAATATCATAATGTCCTCGTTGATGGACCGCGCAATCGGGCTGTAGAACGAGTTTGCAATGTCCTTCAGCTTGTATGCGGCGATTAATGCAATCAATCCTGCCGTAATCTTCAGTGGCGAGAAGAACCTGTGCAGCTGGTAGGCCGCGTCGAACAGGAAGTACCCCGGGCTGTGGCAGAGCATGAAGGCGAACAGGATTGCCGTCGGCAGCAGGGAGACTGCCGCCATTCTTGCCGCCTTGCCGGGGTGATAGCGATGCAGGTATACGGCGGCTGCGGCCAGGTTGAAAAGCCCGGTGTACTCGGTTATGACGGAAAGGCCGATTGACAGGCTTCCTGCAATGAGGTGTATCTCTTTCCCGGTCTTTGAATAGGTGTGGATGAAGTAGAGTGAAAGCGCTGATAGCAGTATGAACTGGTTGTTCGCGAATCCTATGCGGTTCCAGAATACGACTTCCGGCGTTGCGGCGTAGATGAAGGCGCCGATGAGGCCGATTGGCGGGTTGAACATGCGTCTGCCGGTGATGTAGATTACTATCGTGGTGAGCACGCCGTAGAATGCGGTCAATGCCCGTAGGTTGTAGACTCCGGCGCCGAAGTAGTGTATTATCGGCGCGTAGGCCATGAAGAAGAGCGGGGGGTGGGGTATGAAGGTGTATTTTATCGCGAACCACAGTATCTGCCCCTGGAGGAGGTCGTAGGCGTAGCGCATGTTGTAGCCTTCGTCGAAATCCCATACCGGGACTGTTCCCAGTTTGTAGAACCGAAAGACTATGCTTAGCAGCACTATTGCGATGAGCGCCAGCATGTGTTTCTTACTCTCGTCCATGGCTTTTTGTTTACACTCCTGAAAAATCATCCTTGAACATTTCTCCACGCTCGCCACGCCCGAAGTTCGCCTTCCAAAACACTACAATGGCCATATTCAGAACCACCTGTCGAGCGTCTTCTGCGTGAACGACTTCTGCCTTTCGACAAGCTCTCTTGCAGCTGACGACACTCGCGTCCGGGAGAAGTCATGCCTGCCAGAGAGGAACTCTACCATCCGGTTTTCGTCCGCCATGCCCCAGTTCACCTCATAGTCGTCTGTCACATCCGGCTCGAGGAAAATCCGCCGCAATTCGTCCATGTCGATTCCAGCCGCAAGCTCATTCACCTTCCCCTCCTTGACGGCCTTCAGGCCTTTCTTCGGGCCGATGCCGTTGATGCCGTCGTTGAAGTCGGTGCCGACAAGGAGCGCGATGTCGATCAGCTGATTGCGATTTATGCCCAGCGCCTCGAGATTCTTGTCAAGCTCGACGAGCGAAAGCTCCATCTTGCCGCTCATGGTCAGTCCCTTCACAAGCCTCGGCGCGCCGAACAAGAGCGCGTCGTAGTCCTGGCTGCCCACCGCCCAGGCGTCGTTTTTCTGGCATAGCCTGACGCACTGCGCCTCGCCCTCGGACGGCGCCTGGAGATACGGGACGCCCATGAATCCCAGAAGCGTCTTGGCGTCTTCGAGCATCGCGCCGGTGAGCCTTGAAGTCCGCTTCGCGTGCTTTAGGGCGTCCTCGGTCCTGCCTTCGAGTTTCGCCTTCTCCCACTCCTCACGGGATTCCCGCTTCAATTGCGCCCTTCTCTCAAGCTCCCTCACCTTCAGTTCCGGCGGCTTCCCGTCGAAGACGTATATGGGCCTTATCCCGAGATTGTAGAGGTTCGACGTCCTGTAGAGGAGGCCGGTGAGGTGGCTTGTGACCTCGCCTTTCGAGTTCATGAGGGGCGTGCCGTCTGGCTGCCTGATTGAGGATAGAAACTGGTACAGCGTGTTCAATGCGTCTATCGCTATCGTCTTGCCGCGGAGTCGCTCGAACTCAATCGGCTGGTGCGACACGATGTCCTTGAGGTTTACGCCCATGGCATTTAATTAAGAGTTTAATGGTTAAAATCCAATCCGGCTACCATGGCATGCTGCTGTCATTGGCCTGGAACAGAACCCTCACCCAGCTTGACGAAAGGGAGTCCCTGACGATGATAGCACCGTCATACACATGGTCCTGGTCCCCGTATATATACACGTTAGTGCCTTCGACCTTTACCCTGTTGTCGCTCGAATTAAGCACGTAAATCGCGCTTTCCATACTCTGGCATTCCACCGTAAGGTTCGCATCAGGCTCGAACGTCTCTATCAGGTTGTGCAACGGCTGCGGCCTGCACACGCTCCCGTTCATCAGATACGGCCTTATGGCGATGAAGTTCCCGGTTATGTTCGTTATCTCAAACTGGCTTAGCACGCCGTCCTTGTTCACGTCGGCCCGTTCGGCCTGCATGTAGCTCATCACGCCCAATAGTTCGATGTAAGCCCTTCCTCCAGCTCCTCCGGATGATTCGTCGAGTATGATGTTCATCTCGTCGGGGTTTGTGAATGCGCCGGCTATCGAGCCGAGGTTGTCGGGGCAGGTGATGTTGTTTGCGATGCAGTTGAAGGCGTTGCAGGCGGTCACGAGCTCGCGTTCGGTCATGCCTTTTATGATGCCGCCAGCGTTGTATAGATATATGCCCTGGTCGCCCTTCTCCATCGTAATCTTGTAGCCGTTTTCCTCGCGGGTCAACGCGGCGGTCATGCCGAGGCTGCAGGTCACGGCGCCCCTGCTCTCAGGCTGGAGGAGCGCGATGCCCTTCGACTGTATCCTACCAGTATACTCGCCGACGGGCCTGTCTGAAACGACCTTGATGCCGTATAGCTGGAGCGCGTTCGAAGAATCATTCTGCCCGGCGAAATAACGGTATGAAAGGACTGCGACCGCAATGAAAAGCAATGCAAGCAGAGCCCAACTGGTCTTCTTCGGGGTCTTGGCCGGCTCATCGGCTAGAGCAGGCGTCGTTTCTGTCATGGAATCAGGCATGTATCCTTAATAGGATTGGCGTGTTATTAAGCCAATCCGGGAATTCGGATAAATAGCGTCAATCGTCATTAATAATCCGATGGACCGGTTTGTAAAGCAGAAGAAGCACGCAGTCAACAAGCTGAACATGTCGGTCAGCGTCGGAGACGCCGACGAGGGCATAATCAGCCTGCTTTCCAGGATAAACTCGCTCGGCGACTACTACACCACGTCAAGCTGCGCGGGCCGCATCCAGCTGTTCCAGGACGTCGGCAGCAAGGCCGATAATCAGCAGATAGCTTGCTGGCACCGGACTGTTAAGCCGGCTGAAGTCCTCTTGGCCTACCGGAAGGTTTCGGGAGTGCTGTATTTCAAATGCGAGCCGCCCATTATACACGTCGCGGCAAGGACGGTCGAAGCGGCGCAGAAGCTTCTTGTGGCCGCAAGGGAGTCCGGCTTCAAGCACTCCGGCATACAGTCGGTTAAGGACGAGCGCGTGATGGTCGAACTCGCCAGCACCGAGTCGCTTGACGCCCCGGTCGCAGATGATAAAAGAAGGCTTGTGACAGACGATTACATAAAATACCTTGTTCGATTGGCGAACAAAAAGCACCGGCGTTCGCAGGAAAAAATCAGAAAACTCGAAAACTCTCTTAAAAAACAGCCTATTTAAAACCTAAGAGCCTGCCAACCACCGGCACCTTGTTCCCAGCCCGCCTTATCCTCGAAAATATGCTCAAAGCGCTTTTGCGCATGTCCCTCGACAGGACTGCGCGAAAGCCGGCCCCGGCATCCTTCATCAGGACCTTGTCCTGCCGGTCCTCCTCCTCTTTCAGCCACGCGCCTTCGGCATCGCCCGCCTTCCTGGAGTCAAGCCTTTTGTTCACGACGGCCCAGTTGGCCAGCGCCTCCTCCTTCCCGGGATTCTTCAGCAGCGGCGCAAGAACCTCGTCCGCAGCCTTTGCCATCGGTCCGGAATTCGACCTGAGCCTGCTGGCCATGTCGGATTCGATGCTCCTTCGGTCGTCGTCAAGGAGCGATACGCCCAGCCGTTCGGCTTCAAGGTTGACGCCGCATCGAAGGCACACGCCTGCCGTCAGCATGCCGCCGATGTCCTCGACGGTCTGCGGGTCGAATCCCTTGGCGCCGCAGTTCTTCTCAATCGTCGTTATCTCCTCAGAAACCTTCCTCAACTCCGCATCCCGAGAATTCTCTACTGGCCGTTCCGCATGCCGGACCGGCGTTTTGATTGACTGCGCCATGGCCCTTAAATATGAGATGATGCTGGTTAAATACGTTTCCTTTTAAAACGGCGTAATCCAAAAGCATACCGCAATGCCGGAATCTAAGCAGGTCAGGCCGGGGGTGTGGGAGTTTCGGGAGGACGGCATGAGCGTGCCGGGCAGGATTTACGCCACTGAAAAGCTATTTCCTACGATAGAGGATGGCGTGTTCAGGCAAATCGCAAACGTCGCCAGGCTTCCGGGAATACTCAACGCGAGCATGGCCATGCCTGACGCGCACTACGGCTACGGATTCCCTATCGGCGGTGTAGCGGCCTTCGATTTGGACAAGGGCGTCGTAAGCCCCGGCGGCGTGGGCTATGACATAAACTGCGGCGTCCGGATGATGGCGACAAGCCTCACAGCAGCCGGCATTAAACCCAAACTAACCCCCCTAATGGACGACCTCTTCGACAGCGTGCCCTCAGGCCTTGGGAGCAAGAGCCGGCTTCGGGCCGGCGAAAGCCAGCTGAAGGAGGCGTGCCTCGAGGGCGCAGGCTGGGCGGTCAGCGAGGGGTACGGGACCGAGGACGACCTGCGGCACACCGAAGAGGAAGGTTGCATCGAAGGGGCGGACACGGACACCATCAGCCAGCGGGCGAAAGACCGCGGCAGGCCGCAGATCGGGACGCTCGGCTCCGGCAACCACTTCCTCGAAGTCCAGAAGGTAGACAAGATATACGATTCGGCCATAGCAAAAAAATTCGGCATAAACGAAGAAGGCCAGATTACTATCATGATACACTGCGGTTCGCGCGGCCTGGGCTACCAGGTGGCCGACGACTACATCTCATTGATGCTCGCCGCGGCCAGGAAATATCACATACCATTGCCCGACAGCGAGCTTGCGTGCGCCCCCATAAACTCGAAGGAAGCCGGCGACTACATCAAGGCGATGTACTGCGCCGTAAACTACGCGTTCTGCAACCGGCAGATGATAGCCCACTGGGTGAGGGAGACCTTCAAAAGCCACTTCCCCGGATGCGAAGTCAAGCAGGTGTACGACGTCTGCCACAACATAGCAAAATTCGAAGAGCATGAAGGCTACGGGAAGGTCTGCGTCCACCGCAAGGGCGCGACAAGGGCCTTCGCCGCAGGAAGGCGCGAAATACCCGAAGCATACCGCGCCGCAGGCCAGCCGGTCATAATCCCAGGCGACATGGGGACCGCGTCCTACGTGCTGGTCGGGACAAAAACGGCGATGAATGAGACGTTCGGCAGCGTATGCCACGGCGCGGGCCGTGTCATGTCAAGGACCAAAGCGACCCACTCATACCGGGGCGAGGACGTCAAAAGGAAGATGGAAAGCGAGGGAAAAGTCGTCCGGGCCGACTCGATGAAAGTCCTGTCCGAAGAGGCGCCTCAGGCCTACAAGGACATCGACGAAGTCATAAAAAGCGTCGAGCTCGCAGGCCTATCCAGGCCGATAGCACGGCTGGTTCCGATGGGCGTTGCTAAAGGATAAATCCGTGTAGTAATTAAACTCATTTCTCCTGTATTGTCTCATTGACTTTCATCCCGAACAGCCCTTTTTTCTTCCCCCGTGCGACGGGGTCAGAAAAAAGCGCTGGCGGAAAATAGAAGTTACTTCTCCTGTATAGTCTCCTTGACCTTCATCCCGAAATGCCGGCCCCCCTCCTCGATGTAAGCCAGCACCTTGTCCCCTACTTTCAGTTTCGTCACTGAAACAGCCTTCCCCTTCTCGCTCACAAGGTTAATGGTCTCCGCATTCTGCAGGAGGGTGCTGATGCCGCCCTTCGCATGCCTGGCCTCGACAAGCAGCAATGGCCTTTTCTCAATCTTGCACCTGCCGACGAGCATCGTCCTCGTCCTGCCGTCATGGCCGACCGCCAATACCTCGTCGCCTGCTGAAAGCTCGCTCAGGTAGGTGGTCTTCCCTGTCGGGAGGAGCGTGTAAGCGTGCACCGCCCCGGCGTTCACACGGAAGGGCCGGCTCGCCACATACTCGCTATGCAAAGTCTCGGCATGAACGAGAAACATTCCGTTGCTTTGGCTGCCGACGAGCATGCCCTCTCCATGTGAGAACATGCTTGCGGTATCCACGCAAACCCGGTCGCCCATGCCCCTGGGCTCTATGCGCGTTATCTCGACGGCTGCGAGTGAGAGTGCGGGAGACGACGATTCGTCAATAAGACTCTTCACCTTTTTTATCAGTCCCATGTCTTTGACGATGACGCCGTGCACGCCCACCTCAAGCGTCTCAAAAGCAGTCCGGGCCTCCTCGACTCCGGCAACCTCTACAAGGATTTTCGACTTCTCCTTCTGGAGGTCAGCGATGATGTTCTCCAACGGGATAATCCGCCAGTCTGACGTGCTCACAATCACGTAATCCCGCTTCCTCCCCTCCCTGACGATTTCCTGCTCGTCACCCTTTGAAGTGATGCTCTTGATGAAAATCCTCGGCGAAGAGCTCTCAAACACGCTGATGCGCCCAAGCCTCAAAGCCTTCTCAGACTCGCCGGATTTGACCAGAACCGCGCTTGCGCCGCTCTCAAGCGCCGTCGTAACCAGCTTCTTCCTGGACTCCCACGGGCCGGCGCCCGAAGCGTCAACCCAAAGCTCCTTAACCATCCTTATAATCTGGAAGGCGTTAAATAATAATCCAGAATGGAACACAAGCAGGCTATTATCGTTCGCGCTGACCTGAAGCTCGGCAAGGGGAAGCTCGCAGCCCAGGTCGCGCACGCCGCAGTAACCGCAGCGGACAAAAGCCAGTACAAAAATGAATGGCTTGCAGGCGGCCAGAAAAAGACGGTCCTCAAGTGTTCCGGCGAAAAAGAGCTGCTCGAACTATTACAACAGGCCCGCTCCGCCGGCCTTCCCGTCGCATTAATCGAGGACGCCGGCCTAACGCAAATCCCGCCGGGCACGAAGACGTGCGTAGGCATCGGCCCCGCGCCGGAAAATCGGATTGACGCGATAACCGGCAGGCTCAAGCTATTATGATTTATTTCCGGCAAACAGTAATATTCAACAGCAATGGCCGAAATCAAGCCGTTTTGCGGCATACGGTACGATACAAACAAGGTCGGCGACCTTCGCAGTGTCCTCACCCCGCCCTACGATATAATCAGCAGGGAAGAAAGCAGGGTCTACTATGAGAATTCCCCTCACAACATCATCCGCCTGATACTGCCTGAAGGCGAGCACAAGTACGAGAAGTCTGCGGCAACGCTCTGCGAATGGCTGGATGAAGGAATACTCACCCGGGACGAGAAGCCTGCTTTCTACATGTACGAAGAGGAATTCTACCTGGAAGACGGCGAGATACGCCGAAGGCTCGGCTTCATGGCCGCAGTCAAACTCGAGGACTACGAAAAAAAGATAATATTGCCCCACGAGAACACGCTCGCAAAGCCGGCTGAAGACAGGCTGAGCCTGATGAAGGCGACTAAAACCAACCTCGAGCCGATATTCTCAATCTACGACGACCCGAAGAACATGGTCCGCAAGATACTCGAAACGGAGAGCAAGCGCCAGCCGCTCTTCGAGTTCACTGACGATTCCCAGATAAAGCACAAGATGTGGGGCATAACGGACGAAAACTCGATAAAAAAGATACAGGAGGCCCTAGCAGACCGAACGCTCTACATCGCAGACGGCCACCACCGCTACCAGGCCTCGCTTGAGCACAGGAAGAAGGCCGGCGGCCGCGGTTCCGATTACGTGCTGATGCTCCTCGTCGACACCCACGACCCTGGGATGGTGATACTGCCGACCCACCGGGTGATAAAGAAGCTCAGGCGCTTTGACGAGCAAAGCTTCGAGAAGAAGCTGCTCGAATACTTCGACGTCACAATCTACAAGTTCGAGGGCAAGAACGAGGTCTCGCAGAGGCGCAAGATGTTCAAGTACCTGCGGCTCATGCGCAACAACCATGCGTTCGGCATATTCACTGGCGGGAAGAAGTACTACCTAGTTTCCCTGAAGGATGAAAGCTTTATCGACAGCGCGCTGAACAGCGGCAAGAGCAGGGCGTGGCGCGAGCTAGACGCGGCGGTGCTCCACTACATACTCATGGAAAAAGTCCTGGACTTCAAGACCAGCGGAAAAGAATACGAGGAAAACATACTCTTCGTCAAAGACCGGGACAGCGCAATCGAAATGGTATACGACAAAAAATACCGCATCGCGCTCTTCATGAACCCGACACGGCCCGAACAGGTCATGAAAGTCGCGGACAACGGCGAGCGCATGCCACAGAAATCCACGTACTTCTACCCAAAGCCGCTGACCGGCCTCGTCATAAGGAAGATGGAGTGACGCCAATAGACGGCAAAGCATTCTAATGGGCGCCCTTCACAATTCTTTTTTTAACTTCATCACACCAACTAATTAACATGGGCGTAATCAAGATAGGCGGTGACGAGTTCAGGCGCCATAAGAAGGAGGCTCAGGCAGGGCAGCAAGAGCCGGTCGAAAGCACATCCCCGCCGGATATCCTGAAATTCAAGGATGCCAAAGCGGGTCAAGCTCCCCCTAAGGATGCTGAAGCCGGCATGCTCATGGGCGCACTACAGGATATGCTAAACCAGCTGGGCAGCGGCATATCACTGCTGGATGTTGAAAAAGTCAATGTAGATTTAACAGGCAAGGGAGAAGTCATAAAAAGTTTAATCGGGACGGAGCCGAACCTTATGGGCCGTTCCGAGAAAGTCCGCGTTGAACGGGAAATGGACAAGTGGGAGCCGGCCCAGGTGACCCAAATCCTAAGAGACGCAAGCGAAGCCGACATAAAGGCGCATCCTGCCTACCACACCGCATTATGGCGGCAGGCATTGATTAACAAGCAAAAAGAAAAACCCGATACAGCCCCCGTCGTATTGCAAGACCCCTCCCAAGGACTCTTACTCAGACTCAAACTCGACCCCGGCGAACTTTTAAAAGACCCCGACAAGGGCAAGCCTAAAAGGCCAAGAAAATAATAATGCCTGCCAGTACCAGCTGCGCAACACTAGTGAAAGTGTTTTTCCTTTATAACTACCATAAATAGACGTATGGCAAGCGAACTGACCCTCCCCGGCGACACGTCAAAAGTCGTGATGCGCTTCGCGCCCAACCCCAACGGCCCGCCGACTCTGGGCCATGCGAGAGGCATTATCATAAATGCCGAACTGGTCCGGAAGTACAACGGGAAACTGATACTGAGATTCGACGACACCGACCCGAAGACCAAGAAGCCGCTGTTGGAGGCTTATGAATGGTACAAGGAGAACTGCCTATGGCTCGGCTTTGCGCCCGACGAGATTGTGGAATGCTCGTCCAATCTTCCCGAATACTACAAATACGCCGAACAGCTGATAAAGCTTGAGAAGGCCTACGTCTGCGGGTGCGCGCAGGAAAGGCTGAAGGAATGCCGAGAAGGCGGGAGAGCCTGCCCCCACCGGGACAAGAGCGTTGAAGAAAACATGAATGGCTGGAAGGCGATGCTCTCAGGCGAGACATCGGAAGGGGCGGCTGTTCTGCGCATAAAGACCGCCCTGGCCGCGCCAAACCCGGCGCACAGGGACTGGGTTGCTTTCAGAATCCTAAACGAGCCGCACCCTAAGACAGGTGGCAAATACAGGGTATGGCCGATGCTGGATTTCGCAGGCGCTATTGAAGACCGCCTGCTCGGCGTAACCCACATAATACGTGGCAAGGACCTTACCGATTCCGGCAGGCGGCAGCAGTACGTCTACGACTACCTCGGGTGGAAGTATCCCGAAGTCATGCACTGGGGCAGGATTAAGGTAACCGAGGATTTTGAAGACAGTCCGGCCGACGGCGAAATCGAGGAAGGCGAGACGATAACCAAGCTTTCCACAAGCCGCATCGCAAACGCCATAAAGGAGGGCGAATACACCGGCTGGGACGATGTCCGATTGCATACGCTCATGGCCCTTAGAAGGAGGGGCATAACGCCCGAAGCGATAAGAAACCTCATGCTGGGACTCGGCCTTTCCGAAAGCGACATCGCCATAAGCATGGAAAACCTCTATTCTGAAAACCGCAAGATACTGGACGCGCAATCTAACAGGTACTTCTTCGTCGAAGACCCGGTGGAAGTGACGCTCAACAAGACGCCGTTCAAGACC
>JAQTQS010000045.1 GCA_028712125.1 Candidatus Altarchaeota archaeon | reverse complement strand
AGTCTCGAAGTCGTTCACCATCTCGGCGAAGCCGGCGCTCTCCATCGCCGTCAACCCGACGACGTCCGATGTCGGAAAGCAGGTGGTAATCGCAGTAACATCCGGCAACGCCCCTGTCGCGGGAGCATCAATCTTCATCACAAAGCCCGACGGCACCAAGACCACGCTTACGACCGGCACCGACGGAACCAAAGGTTTCACGCCGGACCGGGCCGGGACATACCAGGCGGCGGCAAGCAAGGACGGCTATAAAGACACGACGGAATCCTTCCTTGTGAACTCAGGCCTGGAGCTCCAGCTTCCGGCGGCCTCTTCGATAGTGTTCGGCGGGGAAATTACGATAACAGTAGTGGACGCGGGCAGCAAGGACCCGGTGGCAAACGCCATGGTATCCGGGACCGGCATTACTGACGGCACAAGAACAGACTACCTCGGCCAGTTCAAGGTCAGGCTTGCGAAATCCGGCCAGTACAATTTCGCCGTCCTTAAGGACGGTTACGGCGAAGGCCGCGCGTCGCTTGTCGTGCAGTGCACCCTAAACCTCAAGATGAACGCGACAGGCGCGGAGATAAGCCAGAGCGTGCTCGCAAAGGCTTATGACAAGGAGAAGGGCGACTACACCGAGGCGAATTTCGCGATTACCCTGCCGGACGGAAGTTCCGACTCCAAGACCGACGCTTCCTACGTCCTTGTCCCTGAGATGGTCGGCTCTTACAAGATTGCGGTCTCAAAGGCCAACTGCATAGGCGAGGAGGCGTCAATCGACGTCTCCAAGCGCCCGCTTAGCATCGAGACCGGATTAAAGGACGGCAATATCGTCATAAGGACGGTCAGCAACGGCAGGGCCGTTTCCGGAGTCAGCGTCGACATCACTACGCCAAGCGGCCTGAAGGACGCGAGGGTGTCGGATGACAGCGGCCTCATCACCATCGTCCCGCTGGAGAACGGCAACTATACCATAACGGCGAACGACGCATTGTACGCTGAGAAGACCGTGTCAATCGAAAGGCAGTCCTCAGCCTTGAAGAAGTACTGGTGGGTGCTGCTGGTAGGCGGCGTGCTTGCGCTGATAATCATCCTCCTCATCGTGTTGGTAGTGCTCTTCATGCGCTCGCGCCATAAGGCTGAAAGCAGCTTCGGAAAAGGCCGCGGCTCCAGCATCGGTTGATTAAGCCGCATGCTTGCTTTGCGTCCCCGCGCAGGGGACGCATTTATTACTCCCTGTTCGATATAATACTTCGCGATGATAAGGCTCGTCACAAACGTACTTGGCGCCTTCGCCGTCAAGGGCGAAAGAGTCGTCAAAAAGGTTCTTTTCACCGGCTCGCCTGCCGAGCGCGCCGCCAGGCTTAGCGACGCCGGTACGGCGGCGTGCGCCGAAGAGCTTGAGCTCATCGAATCCCTCGTGAAGACCGGCCTCAAGGAGATTGCTGTCAACAAGCCTTCACGGTTCTGGGGCAAAAATTTGCACGTGACATTCGTCGAGGATTCTGAAAAGCCCGTTGACGTCTTCCAGATAGCAGGCGAGCTCGGCATAGGAAGGGGCGAGGCCGAATCAATGCTCCGGGAAGTCAGCATCCAGCTAACGCGCGACAGGCTTAAGGTCGTCGAGCGCGACCAGGTCATCATCCAGTCCGTCGCGGCTTTGGACGACATTGAGGAAGTCTACAACCGGCTTGTGGAGCGCCTGAGGGAGTGGTACTCCATCCACTATCCCGAGCTGAACCATTCCGTCGAAAGCCACGGGACTTACGTAAGCATTGTCAAGGACTACGGGCTGCGCAAGAACTTCACAAAGGAAGCATTGAAGCTTGAGCCCGCCTTCCGCGACCGCCTTTCCTCCGAGGCGGCTGATTCGGCAGGAAGCGAATTCTCAGACGCGGACATGGCCGCCGTGCGCTCGATAGCGGTCGCATTGGACGAGCTGGACAAGGCGAAGGCGGCAATCGAGTCCTATGTCGGAGTGGTTATGCTGGAGACCGCGCCGAACATCAACGCCCTTGTCGGCCCCCTGCTCGGCGCCCGGCTTATAAAGCTCTCAAACGGGCTTGCCAGGATGGCGACTCTGCCGGCCGGTACATTGCAGATTCTTGGTGCAGAGGATGCTTTCTTCAGGTTCCTTAGGACCGGGAAGAAGCCGCCGAAGCACGGCGTGATATTCCAGCATCCCGAGATTCGCAACGCAAAGCGAGAAATCCGGGGTAAGCTGGCACGCACGCTTGCCGCGAAGATTGCCGTGGCATCCAGGCTTGACGCCTATCACGGCGAGTTCGCAGGGGAAAGGCTCTGCGACGGCTTCATGAAGCGCGTCAAATCCCTGAAACAGTAGTCCGCCTATTTATCGGCATACGACCTAATTCTAACGGTCATGTGATGAACGCTATAATTGCCGAGCCTACGGGCTGGGAGGACAAGGGTAGCTGCTGATGACCAACGCGCCCTTCCGCATTACGAAGTATTTATACCAAAGGGCGTATATGATATAGACAAAAAGTTCTCAATGTTCTAAAATGGCTCGACGGCAGAAGGTCACATTACTTGAAAAAGACGCCCCTGATTCGGCCAGCAACGGTTCCGCAGGCCTGAGCAAGGACCCGGTCGGGCCTTTTTGCATGGTCGTCCCGAAGGGGGATGAGAAGCATGTGCTGCCTTCCCACCGCTCGTTCTGCATCGCCATGCTGAATTCCGGCAACGTCGTGCGGTGCGAGGGCGACAGCCCTGCCGAGTTCATGGGCATCATCGCGGATTCGAAGATTGCGTGGATAAACTTCACGCTGTCCGACGTCGAAGGCGAAGCGCCCGGCATTGCCGCGTCCCTCGGCTTCAACCCGAAGATGGTCTCAGAGATTCTGTTCGACTATTCAAAGAAGTACGAGGACTTCGACACCGAACTCGGGCTGAGGCTTCCGGCCGTTACCGTGAACAAGCTCGAAGTCAACGTCAGCCCGCTGGTCATCCTCCTGAGGAAGGGCGTGATTCTCACGATGCACGGCGGGGAGGTCATCCGCCTGGTCAGGTTCTCGCGCTACGCCCATACGTTCATGCGCAAGATAGACTACAACGCCCCCTGGCAGGACATCCTAACTTCCGTCCTAGTCCGTATTATCGACGAGAACAACGACCGGAACTTCGACCACCTGCGGGAAATCCAGGAGGAGGGCGACGAACTCTCCAAGAGCCTCATGGACCCGGAGACGCCGCGGGCGCGGCTGGGCGAAGACATATACAAGATGAAGCACGCGCTCATAACCCACCTCAACAGCCTGTGGTACACGCTGGACGTGATAAACTCCCTGCGCTACGGCGACGCTGAAGTCATAACAGACGACAAGAACCAGCTCAACAGGATAACCATGCTCGCAAACGACGTCACAAACCAGATATCGCTCAGCGAGCACATGAGCGAAGTCCTCGCATCCGGCCTTGAGGTCCTCCAGAGCATATACAACAACCAGCTGCAGGTCCTCAACAACCAGCTGGCCTTCGCCGCGGCATGGCTTGCCGTCATCGGCACGGCAGTCCTTGTGCCGAACACGCTCGCGACAATATTCGGCATCGGGCCGATAGCCGAGCACTTCAGCTGGCAGTCCATCACCGCCATACTGCTGTTGTCTTCGATACTCTCCGGGGCTTTTATGTACTGGTTCATCCGCAAGCGAGGCTGGTTCCCAAAGCGGGCATTCTAAGCCGCATGGGTCTATTTAATGCGCCGCTCACATTCCTAACCGGCCATGATGTCCCAGCGCGCCTATGAAGAGTGGCGCAAGTTCTATGAGACTGCGGCAGACCGCGTTCGCGCCGTCTACGTGCCCGAATCCTGGCGTTACCCCTACTACACAGCCGACATCGGCGGCGGTCTTTCAGACGCCTCGCTGCGGCGGGAGTGGCTGCTTTCAAACGGCATAGGCGGCTATGCATCTTCTACAATCTCCGGCCTTAATACAAGAAGGGAGCACGGTCTCCTGGTTTCAGCGTCCCGGAACCTTGCCCTGCGGCTTCTTTTAAGCGATTTTGACGAGAATGTCGCGTCCGGCGGCAGTCATAGGGCGCTCCGGAGCCGCAGCACCGTCGGCAGGCTTGAGGCGCCGGGCATGGAAAGCCTAAAGACGTTCAGGCTTAACCTGGACTCCGTCTCCTGGCAGTACGACCTTGGATTCGTCACCGTCGAGAAGACAATCGAGATAGTTCCCGGCAGGAACGCGGTGCTTGCATCCTACTCCATAACCAACAGCGGCGACTCGGACGTCATGTTCGAATCAAGGCCGGCCGCGGCCTCCCGCGGCGTGAACGGGCAGGCTGGCGGGAATTCCGGCTTCGCTTCAAAGCTCTTCAGCGGCCATGCGGCCGGCGTCTCGTCCGACGGCGGCTATCTCGTGCTTTATTCCGAGAAGATGGAATGCCGGCTGCTTGAAGACAAGCTTATTGAGGGCGTTTCCTATCCTAATGAGGCAGGCATGCCTCCGGAAAGATTTTACGCGCCGGTCGTGTTCACTCTTCCAGTAGGCGCCCACAGCATTAAGACGGCAGGCATTCTTGCAGTCGGCTATCCGACCGAGGAGGAGACCGCGAGAAACTTCAAAGAGTTAGCAGCACCCGGCGGCTTCAAGCGCAGGCATAAATTGCTTTCAAGCGGCCTTGGAGACGACCTCATCGCGTTTTCCGCCGCATGCGACTCCTTCATAGTAGACTACATCGGCAAGAAAACCATTCTCGCAGGCTATCCCAACCTCGGCCAGCGTGGCAGGGACGCCATGCTCGCGCTTTCAGGACTAGTCCTCTCGGCCGGCCGCTTCGACATTGCGGAAAGCATATTCGAGAACTTCATGGGCCGCATGCACGAAGGCCGGATTCCCTCTCGCATCGTCGACGGCGTTCCTGAATACGAAGACTTTGACGCATCCTTGTGGCTTATAGACCGCCTCGGCGAATACCGCAGGCGGGCCGGAGACGACCGGTTCAGGCATTTCATCCTAAAGCACTGGGACGCCATGGCAGACGCACTGCAACACTACCGCAAGTTTGAGAAAGAAGGCCTCCTCCAGAACGACGGCGGGACATGGATGGGCTCTGCAAAACGGCCGGGCGCGGTCGAGATACAGGCGTTATGGTACAACGCCCTCAAGAACCTCAAGGACTTCAGCCTCCTCGCAGGCGAAAAGATGGACGTCGCAGGCCTCATAAGAAAATATGAGAAGAATTTCATGACTAAATACTGGAACGGAGAATATCTGAACGACTCGGAATCCGACAGGGAATTGCGGCCAAGCCAGCTCATAGCAATCTCGCTAGACTACACCGCAGTCGGCCCGAAAGAGGCCGCAGGCATCCTTCGGCATGTGGAAAACGGGCTATACACGATGGCAGGCATGCGAACCCTCACGCCGAAAAGCAGCAAATACAGGCCGACAGCCGAGGACGAAAACGGCCTATACAACGGCGGCATCCTGCCGCACCTCGCAGGCCCCTACTTCAAAGCCTGCATGCGAATAGACGGCCTCGGCTACCGCCAAAGGGCCATCGACTTCTTCACCGAATTCCTCAGGCTCCACCTTCGCGACAAAGGAATCGGCCTCATATGCGAAGCCTATGACGGAAACGAGCCGCACACGCCAAGAGGATGCATATCGCACGCAGTAAACACGGCAGAACTGATGAGAATATACCGCGACGCGACAAGCCTGCACGGATACTGAAATGACAAAAAGTAAAGATAAAAAGTTTCGAGATGTGTATGCTAAGTTTTTTATTCCTACTACCAGAAAGAATTATCTTACAAGTTTATACTACTCTTCCATAGTCTCGCTTCTTGTATTGGTTGTTTTTTACCTGAAAAATGGCCAGCTTTATGGAGAAATACTACTATACACACTACTTGTGTTCCTCCTTGTGTTCCGTTTGTCAGAGTATCACTTAACAAAAAAGATAATTCCCATTATCTCAGGTTGGTATATCGAAGAAGGTAAATTCGCCAAATGGTGTGCAATAGGGCTTTTAATAACTCTAATACTATTGGTGTATAATATAATATTTCTACCGCAGTAAACGCCGCAGAGCTGATGAGGATATACCGGGATGCGACAAGCCTGCACGGATACTAAAGAATGACAATGAAAAATGAGGATGTTAAATTTAATAGTAAAAATGACAAATGGTTGTCCGTAAAAACAAGCAGAAGGAATTATATTGTTATACTATTCTTTTCATTTTCGATTACGTTAGTTTATTTTAATTTGATTTATAGATTTAGTGTTTATTTTTTTCATCCCTTCTTAACTTTTTTTAAGTCATTAATTATCTTCTTTCTTGTTTATAGAATATTTGAGTATCTTATTACCGGGGCGATTATTACTCTTAACTTATCTTTGAAAACAGGCTCTAAAGCTAAATTTCATTTAAAAATATACGCAATACTATTATTAGTCTCAATTTTGGTGAGCATTTTTGTAATTATCTCCACCACTACAAAGTCTGATGTTTACGGAGAAGCGATACAATTCCACCTACTTAGCAAAACAAATAAGCCGGTTAACGGTTGGATTATACAAGAAGGTGACAAAATAGGCAAAGTTGTTGATGGTTACTCCTCTATCAACAAATCTAAAATAAAGCCAACCACTCTGCTCCTTGAAGGATTTGGGGACGGATATACCTACATAGATTCTTTCTCCTTTGATGAATCGACTTTTTATAAGAGTAATACATACAGTTGGTATGTAGTCGAACAATGTGGGATAATATTTAACATAAGTAACCTAGACAAATTAAATGGCACTGCATATTTAAACAGAAACGCATTGGGGCAGATTAGAGATGGATTTCTACATATTCCAAGACAAAAATTAGTTCCCGGTGTATTAGATGTTAAATTCAAGTTAAACGGAAGTGAATACAACGCTACTTTTAATCTAACACAAGATGACATTGATAAAGGTTTACTAAAATATTCTACTTTTTCAAATAAGTTTAACACAAATGAAAGTTAGATATCCGCCCCTTTATAGTAGTGGCATCAACCACACACCTTAACATCCTACACCTCTTGTGCGCTGCGTTTTTGTTTCTTGCCGATCGTCCTTCCCAGCCAGCCTATCGCCAATCCTATCAACATACCGGCCAGTACGTCGTGGGGGTAGTGGGCTCCGAGGTAGAGCCTGCTGAGGCCGACGAGCGTTGCGTAGATGGCGTATGGTATGAAGGCCGGCGTGCCTGCGAGATAGGGTAGTGGTGTGAAAGCTATTGCGGTATGGCCGCTTGGGAAGGATTCCTGCGGGTCGTAGCATTCGCCCACGCCTACCGGGAGGGTGAAGCAGGGTCTTGGATAGAGCATGGTTTCTTTCATAGCCATGATTATTATGCCTGCGAGCCCTATCGAGATGAGGAGTCTTGGTATGCCGGCCCGCCGGCCGGGTTTTGTGTAGAGGTATAGTGCGGGTGCCAGAGCGATGATGTAGTAAGCTGTGGCGGAAACGAGCGTCATGAAGCTGTCGAGCAATGGCGTTCTGATGCCTGCGAGGGCGGTTAGTATGTCTTCTTCCATTATTCAGGTTTATTTGGCAGGAGGTGGTGGTCAGGTTTTCCTTGCGGCTTTTCGTTCGAGGGCCATATTATGCGCCGTGATGTAGTTTTCCACGAGGCTTTTCCAGTCGGCTTCGAGCGACATCTTTTTGGCGCTCATGCGGTAGTCCATCAGCTCGCGCTTTGAGGCGTTCACGACCATGAGCAGCTTTTCAGACAAGTCCTCGACCATCCTGCTCCATTCCTTGTTCTCCCGCTTCAGGACGTATATCCCCAGCCCTTTGCCGTCTATGAACCTGCCGAAGCCTGCGAGGTCGGTCGTTATGGCGATGCTCCCGAGGGCGGCGGTTTCCAGCGGCGTGTAGCCCCACGGCTCGTAGTAGGACGGGAAGACGCCGACGTCGAACGTCATGGTCGCCTGGTTGTAGTCCATCGCGATGAAGCGGTCTGCGGCCGAAAGGTACGCGGGGTAGAATACGACCTTGACCTTGTCCTCCTCCCGGTTGAGCAGGCTGTTCTTCTTCAACGCCTTTATTATTAGGTCGTCATCTTCCGGGTATGTGAGCTCGAAGGCGGTGAGCGGGGGCGTGCTGCCGCGCTTTTCAGTGAAGTGGGCTATGAGCTTCTTGAAGGTCCTCAGCGCCTCCTCCGAGATGACCTCTTTGGGCATTTCGCCGTGTGTCATCGAGTTCATGATTTTTTCCCTGATGTCTGGCAATATTTCGTCCACGTGCTCCTCCATCTCCTCGTACAGCGCCTTGTTCTTCAGGACGTCTATCTTCTCGCCGCGGGTGCTGGCCGGGACGAAGATGAATGCGATTACGTTCTTCGGGTTTTTTGCCTTCTTCATCTTCTCGTTCAGCGCTCCGAGGGAGTCTATGAACAGGTCTATTCCCTTGTTGAACATCTCATAGCGGCCTGATATGTAGAAGCTTCGGAAGTTGAACATGTCCATCTGGTAGTACCTGCAGAAGTAGCTTGTGAGGAATTCGCGCGTCCTGAGGCGGTATTTCCGCCGGAGTATGGTGAGCTCGTCCATCTCCGGGTATTTTTCCATGTCAAGGCCGTTCGGCAGCAGGACGTCCGGGCTTCTTCCGAGCAGGAATTCCGATTCCCTGCCGGTTATCTCGCTGACGGTGGTGAATACGTCGGCGCTTTTGGCGCACTCCATCTCGACGCCGTGCTTGTCTATGACTCCGTACCTTCTCGCGAGGTCGATGCTCATGTTGTAGTCCATGCGCTCGTTCATGAGGTGGTAGAGGTCGACGCCGCTTCCGGCGAGCGTCCTTCCAAGCATTGTAGCGTGGGTCGTGAAGACGGTCGCAACGTCAGCCTGCCTGTCAAACAGGTGCAGCAGGCCTCCTCCCGCAATCCACTCGTGGAAGTGCGCGACGACCTTTGCGCCGCGGAAGGGCGGCGCCTTAACCAGCTCTTCGATTAGCATGCCGGCCGCCGTCGCCCAGACGACCGGCTCGGTGAAACCCATGTCGGAGCGCAGGGAGTCGATGTGGTGGTTGTTCCAGAGGTCGGTCTTGATGCGGTCCGAATCCCGCATGAACTCTCGGGTGTCCAGAAGTATGGTGTTAGGCCGGCCTGCTATGAGCCAGCGGCCGTAGTGTACTTTTATCCCCCTTGGCTCTAGTTTTTTGGCTGCGGAAAGGATGTGTTCCGGCATATCGCCGTCCTGCATCTCGTCGAGCTCTATCTTCGCGCTGGCCTGGTTGTAGAAGCCGATTGTGTGGTAGTTCTTGGCGTAGCGGTCGACCATCTGGGCGGCTTTTGACGAGATGACGGTGTAGATTCCGCCGACCTTGTTGCACACCTCGTTCGAGACCTCGAAGACAAAGTCCGCGTTGGCCATTTTACGTTACTAAATGAGATTCGCCGTTAATAAGGGCCGTCACTTTATGAGCGCGAGCGCCTTTTTGTGGAGTATTTGGTTTGCGCTGCACACGAAGCTGAGCGTCTCGTCTGCCTCAAGCCTGACGTTCATCCTTTTACCGGATGCGCAAGTCACAACCGCTCCGGCCTCCTCTGCTATGGCGAGTCCTGAGGCGTGTATCACGGACAGGCCGTTGTCAAGGTCGACGAATATGTGGTGGGCGCTTGTAGCGATGTAGCAGAGGGCGACCGCGTTGGCCCCGAAGCGGCGCACGTCCTTCACGCTGGTTAAGAGCGGCAGTATGCGCTTGTATATCCGCTGGTTGTAGTTCGGGTCGTATTCGATTATGCAGCGTGATAGTTCGGTTTCCTTTGACGTGTGTATCCTCTTGCCGTTGAGATATGCGCCCTTCCCCCTGGTTGCCCAGTATTCGTCGCCTGTCGCAAGGTCCTTGATATAAGAGTGTTTTATGTCCTCGTACCTATTCCCGTCGGCGTAGGCGATCGCCAATCCATAAGAAGGCACTTTCCTGCGGTAGTTGTTGCTGCCGTCGAGCGGGTCTAGCAGTACGACGCCGGATTTCCCGGAAAGCTTTGCCTCTCCCCTCTCTTCAGTAACGAGCCTTGCGCCTATTTTAGCATCGCAGAGCCTTTTCAGCGCAAGGTCTTCCAGCGCCGCGTCGATGCGCATGGTCTTCTGGCCGAGCGGGTTGGTGCCGACAATCTTCAATGGGTCGTCAAGGCTTCGTATCAGCGAGAACGCTTCTGCGCCCAGTCTTCTGAAGAACCGGATGGTGTCCATCTAAAGGCCGAGCGCTTCGTCCAGCGCCTTCAGGTAGGCCGAGAGCTCTTCCATCGTCCTGTCTCCCATGTGTGCGATGCGGAACGTCTTGCCTTTCAGGTCGCCGTAGCCGTTCGCGAATATGTAGCCATTGTCCGAAAGCTTCGCCTTTACTGCTTCCAAGTCCGCGTTTATCGAGTTTTTAACGCATGATACCGTGTCGGAACCGCACCAGTCTTCAGTTAGCAGCCCAAGCTTCTTCTTCGCCCATGACCTCGTGGCTTCGGCCATCTGCCTGTGGCGCTTGAACCTGTTTTCAAGGCCTTCCTTGTTCAGTATCTTGTCCAATTGGTAGTCGAGCGCCTTGATTTGCGGTATCGGCGGCGTGCTGGGAGTGTTGTTCTTCGCGTCGTATTTCAGATAGTCCTGGTAGTCGAAGTACAGTCCGCGGCTCTGTACGCTCTTCGAGCGCTCCAGCGCGCGGTCGCTGACCGCCGTCATCGCAAGGCCCGGGGCGACTCCGAAGCATTTCTGGGTTCCGGTCACGAGGACGTCAATGCCGAGTTTGTCGACCTCTATCTTGACTCCGGCCATGCTGCTGACCGCGTCGACGCACAGTATCACGTTGTTGTCGGCGCAGAGCTTTCCGAAGCCTTCAAGCGGCGTCATGGCTCCCGTAGACGTTTCGTTGTGGGTGATGAACAGCGTGTCGTACTGGCCGCTCTTGAGCTTGTCGGCTATCTGTTCTGGCTTTACGGCCGAACCCCATTGTACGCTTACGGCTTCAACCGGCTTCCCCCAAGCCTTCGATATCTTATGCCAGCGTTCGCTGAACGCCCCGTTGACTACGTGGAGCGCCTTTTTGGAGACGCAGTTTATGACCGCCGCTTCCATCCAGCCCGAGCTTGAGCACGCGCCGAGGAAGACCTTGTTCTTCGTGTACATCAGCTTCCTGAGGTTTTCCACGGTCCTGGCGTGCAATTCGGCGTACGCCTTCCCGCGGTGCCCTATCATGGGCTCGCTCATCTTCGCAGCAACATCACCGCTCACGTCAACCGGCCCGGGGATGAATAGTTTTTTTGCCATTTTGAACCTTGTCTAATTATTAGCAAACTGCTTTAAATTACCGGTTTAACTGGTCATTTTGTTTCTGATTTATAATCCCATATTCAGATGTATAATCCTAATTTTTCTTCCGTAGAATGATGAACATCGGCGTGCCCAGGGAGACGAAAGCGAACGAGACAAGGGTCGCAATCGTCCCGGCCATGGTCAAAGAGCTGCTGAAAATCGGCTCCGCCGTGCGGATTGAGTCAGACGCCGGAAGCAAGGCCCATTTCACGGACAAACAGTATGCCGACGCCGGGGCGACGGTCGTGAAGGACGCAAAGGCGCTGTACAAGCAGTCCGACGTGA
>JAQTQS010000044.1 GCA_028712125.1 Candidatus Altarchaeota archaeon | reverse complement strand
AAGTAGGCCGTCCAGTGGGCACGGGGGTGCTTTTTAATGAATCCTTTCTGCCCGAGAGGTCTTGAGCCGTACACCACCGTGGCTTTATTCTCGATTATCGGTTTTATAAGCGTGGCATATTCCCGTGGGTCGTATTCCAGGTCCGCGTCCTGTATTATGATTATGTCGCCGGTCGCCTTTTTTATCCCTGTTTTAATCGCGCTGGCTTTGCCGTGGTTCGGGTCTTTGTATGAAAGGACTGTGACGCCGGGCACGCTTCGGGCTTTTTCTGCCGTGTCGTCGGTGCTGCCGTCATCGATTACTATGATTTCGGTGTCCACCCCGATTGGCGAGAGGTCGACTTTCTTTACCCGGTTGAGTATTTCGATGATTGTTTTTGACTCGTTGTATGCCGGTACGAGAACGGATAGTTTGGTCACTTTTTTGTCTTAAGTACAATCTTGTCCAAAGTAAGGCTTACTGTACTGTTAGGGAAGTGCACTCTTAATTCGACCATTTTCGCCGGGTTGGTGAGACTGAACGGCATGTTAAATTCCTTGTATTCGTTTATCTGCGGGAAGTCCTTCCCGTATAATTCCTTTGATGTGATGACTTCAAAACCGGAGTTCTGGGACACATCAAGCGCTCCGATTAGTTGGTCTGGGTTGGTTGACGCATCTATCTTTAGTACATATACTGCATTATAGTTTCCAGGCCCTAGTTCGATGTAGGGGCCGTATGCCATGTATTGGTATCCGCCTCCTGCTGGTGCGGTCCAGTCGCTGTCACCTGTTTGTTGTCCGATGCTGTGGAGTATTTTTCCTCCGGCGGCTTCGAATGTGGTTTCGCCGGCGTCTGGAAGTGATTCTATGGCAACTGAGGGTTTTGTCATGTTTATCATCTCCATCCATCCCTTGAAGCCGTATGCCTCTCTTTTTATTCCGTGATTCATGTCCCAGCATCGGAGGAATCTGTTGAATTCGAGGAGAGGCCAGAAGGCGCCGTCTTTGTAGAGGTCTGTTCGTTGGCCTATTAGGATGGTGGCCGCGGCTTCGTTGTATAAATTGAGTCCGTAGGAGAACAGGATTAGCATGATTATCGCTGACGCTATTGAAATCTTTTTTGCGCTTTTGAGCAGGGATGCGATTTCGGCGATTCCGACAACGGCATACAGCGTTACTGGATAGATGATGTAGTACATCATCTTGGAGTAGTAGTAAAGGTTGACGCTTTGCATTTCCATTCCGACTGCGAATATGAAGAGGTGGATGATGGATGCCTCGGCGAATACGAGCGTATAGTCCCGTTTGGCATAGCTTGCTATAAGCCCGATTGCCGCGAGAACCAGTGTCAGGCAGCCGAACCATTTGATATCGTAGTACAACGCGTTCCCTGAGGGGCCGCGGATGTTTTCCTTGCCGATTTCCATGTATGCGTTGAACTTTTCGGCACTTAATCCGCTGGACAGGAGTCTTTTAATGCTTACGCCGAACGGCGGTATGGTTTCTTCGACATGTAGTCCTTTGACTGTCATCTGGAATATCGTGCCGTTCTTTTGTGTGTCGAAGCCGCCTTTTGGGAGCTTGTCTCCGAAGTATTTTTCAGTGGAGATGGGCTGTTCGGTGTACCCCAGGTACCTGGAGTAGCCTTCTATTGTGTATATCCCGTAGAGGACGCCGGTGATGATGATGAACGCGGTTAGGAGCTTTGCCTTGTTGGCCCAGGTGTTATTTGCCAGCGAGAGGCAGGCTATCATGAATGAGAGTATTAGTATGAGGGTGGTTAGGATTTGGTATGCGATTATGGAGCCGAACGTTATCAGGGCGAGTATTCCAAGAGTGCGCCTTCCGGGGTTTTGTTCAAATTCGGGAAGTAGTGAGGCGAAGAGTATGGCGTAGTACATGCCGAACAGGTTGGCCCAGAAGCCGAAGCCTATGAGTGCGCTCGCGGGGTATACCGCTGCGAGGATGGCGAAGAGGAATAGCAGGGTATAGAGACTGCTTGAAAGGCGGTCGTATATCATCCCGGCCAGCATGCCCACCATGAGTGCGGCGATGAATGCGGTGAAGGGATATGCGAACGTGCTGTATGTCGGCATGTCTGTTTCGATTGCATGGGACAGGAGCGCCCCGTTTATGTGGAATCCGTTTGGATACCATCGCCAGTCCTTTATGGGGGGAACCGCCGCCTGCAGTTTGTAGATGTTGTCCATGTAGTCCATGTGCAGCGTGCAGTCGAAACCAAACGTGCATGGGGAGACGAACCCCGGGAGGGACGGCCATAGGTAGACTCCGAATGCTATCAGGAAGGCGCCCAATGAGAGTATTGTCCGGTAGCGGGTGATATTAACCTTGCAGGGCTTGCTGTCTTTAGTGAGGAGGAACACCGCGATTAATACGATTATTGACGCTATTAGGAATATGAACGGGCTTAGTTTGAGCCCCAGGAATGACATTATAAATCCGTATATTGAGACCAGCGTGAAATAGAGGCCTATTGTCGTGAAAAATACTTTTTCAAGGGATATCTCGTTAATGAGGTATCGGCTTATCCGGTAGGATGCTGCAAGTGTTATTAGCACGGCAATGAATGCGGTGATTTCCCCGCCGGAGTAGAGGAAGAAGAGGGTTAATAACGCAATGCAAGTTTTTGTGAAAATACTTACAGTGGTGTCCGTGCTTGTGGCGGCAAGTTTTTTCTTCGCACCAGGATTTGTTTTCATGATTGAATACGCCGCTACTATTTGATGAAGACATTGATGTCTTTCAGCGTCACTTTGACTGAACTATTCGGGTAGTACAGCCTGAACTCGACATCGTTCATGGTGTTTTCGACGTAAATGCGGTTTATAAAGCTCTTTAGCATTGGAATGCGATTTGGGTTGCCGGACGTCCAGTCCAAGCCAACCAGCTTTCCAGGCAGGTAATTCTGGCCGCCGTCATAGCTGACGTCTATGTCGGCAATGTACTTTTGCTCGTCCGTCGGGAATTCTTCGATGAGGAATGTGTATGAAACCTCGTAGACGCCGGGTGCGAGTGTTATGTGCGGGCCGCGGATGAGATAGCCTTCTCCTCCGCTGCCGGACGTCCAAAAGCCTTCGCTCGTTGCGACGCCGATGTCATGCGTGAGCGCCTGGCTGTTGCCGTTCCATGTTGTTGCGCCGGGGGTGAGTATGATTTTTCTTACTGTGATGTTTATTCCATTGTCCGGGCGGAACACTTTGAATTCCGCGTCCCATATGATTTTACCGGTTATAATGTTTATTGGGAAGGTTTTGAACTGGCCTTCTTTAAAGTCTTTGCCATAGAGGTCGGTCCTGGTTATCGTCTTGCCCCGGTCGCTGGAAAATTCTATTGTACATACCATCGTGTCGTTTAACAGCCCTTCCGCCATTATGTCAAATGATATCTTGTATGCCCCTGGAGGGATGTTCACGAACGGGCCGGTAATCATGTAGCCTTCGCCATCGCTGGCGGTGGAAATCCAGGTTTTCCCGGCGCCTTCAGCGCCTATTTCATGGTTTAGCGAGGGGTCGTTTCCTGTGAGGTAGAGATTGCGCGTTCCGTTGAATCCGGGCGAGCTATCATCTGGTTGGGGTGAGGGGTTTGCGCCGCTATCAGCTGGTTTTTGGACACTGTTTTCGCCCACTATCATGTATAGTATGATTGCGGCCAGCAGTACCACTATTATTACCTGCCATTTGTTTTTTAGTAATGTTTTTTTCAGGCCTTTTGTTTTTATTTTATGTTTTTTAGCCATTTCCCTCGTGACTTTGCTTTATGAGCATACACATTTAGGTATTTGTGTTTTTATTTTGAATATATCGTGGCCCCAGCAGCTTGTCTGTGACATGTTGTGGTCGATGCGCACCCGTATCCTGTTTTTATCGGTCGGCGGCAGCTTAAGCTCGTATGAGCTTTCGGGCATTGCCTTTGACGGCTGGTATATGTTCCCGATGTATTTACCGTCGACGTATACCGTGTTTTCCCGGCATAGCTCGTTGTAGTTTCCGCCTGTTATGACAAGCGTGTTCTCGTAGCCTGGTTCGACTGCCATGTCGAATTCTATGTAGGTGCCTCCGGAAACGTAGACGTAGTTGCGCCTCTGTTCATCGCATATCGCAGTGCAGGTAAGGTTGTGCGCTGGGTATTGTTTGGCGTTGTCGGCTCCAAGGCTTAGTTCGTCTATAACCGACTTTGGGGGTGCGTATCCGCCGTCAAACCCCTTGTCCTGGCATTCCAGTGAACACATCGACTGGAGCCGTGTGTACTGTAATGCATACTGCACAGAGAAGTACGCGGCGACAATCAAGATTACGGCAACTATGGCCAGTTTCTTGTTTTTGACCATTGATGATATCGTCTTTAAGATGGCTTTTCTCATTTTGACATGCAGTTTGAAGATAACGCTTGCCTTTACTATCCCTTGGATACGGTCGTGGAACTTTTTCTTCAAAGACTTGTTCATTACCGTGAGACGGTAGGCGATAAGCACTATGGCGGCAAATCCGGCAAACGCGCCTGCAATGTTAATGAGGATTAAGGACTGGGTTTGGGTGGGGGACTTTGATGGAAGGCACGCGCAGTCCGGCAGCTTGACCTGGGTGCTGAACACGTCAAAGCCGTAACATTCGGTTTTTGACAGGTTGTTGTAAACCATAACCTTTATGATGCTTTTGTTGGTGAAAGGTATGTTAAATTCGAAATTCGTCCTCTGGCCTATTTCGCCGATTCCGAACATCTGGCCGAGGTAGGCGCCGTCTATGTATATGTCGTTCTGGCGGCAGTTCTGGTTGTCTACCGCGCGTATTGAGAGGATGTTCTGTTCGAAGGGCTTGACGTGCATTGAGTATTCGACGTATCCGCCGCCCGAGACGTAGACGAAGTCTTTTCTGGTTGGGTCGCAGACCGCCGTGCATTTCATGTCCCGCAGGTTGTTCTCCCTTTCGTTGTTGTAGCCCATGTCGTAGTTGTCCACGACGCTGCCGAACGCCGGCACGCTGTAACCGGCATATCCCTGGGCTGTGCAGGTGTTTGCGCAGGAGGATGACGTATTGTCGTAGCTCCATGCATAGAAGCCCACGTATAGGAGGGCGACCGCCATTACTATGCTCCATTTGTGGGTGTATACGGTTGATAGTGTGTTTTTTGCCAGCTCGGATGAGAATTTCTCTATTTTAGGCGGCATCAGCATGAGCCGGTGGATTGGCTTGATGCGTTCAAGCCGCGCTACTATAGGTTCGTGCACAATAACTCTGAATGTGTGGATTGATAACAGTACAGCGTATGCTACGATAAAGAGGGCGATGAAAGTCACAATCGTCCCGAATGCGTCGACCGGCAGGTATGCATACCGCATCGTCACATGCTCGGAAGTCGGGAATATTAGCATCAGGCTGGGGGCGGCGAAGTATATGCGGTCCGCATCATTTGTTCTCCAGTTGGGGTAGTAGGGTATTTTGACATATAACGGCTTGCCTGGACACGTGTAGTTTACAACTAGAAGTTCCTCGCGTATGAACTCGGAGATGCCGCATTCATAGTCAAGCTGCCGGGACAAATTGACCGCCTCTAAAAATTGTTCATGTGAATAGACGACAGTGCCCGGATGGTTTTTAATCTTGTCCAGGTTAACGGTCTTGTTCACAACAATCACGCGGAAATGCTCTAGGTCGTAGTCGTCCACCTCTGACCTGAAGACGACCGGCACGTCAAGGTGGGTCACGTCAAACCACTTGAAGGAGAAAGGCCGCCAGTAGTCGGTAACAACCAGTATCGGTTCGCGCGCGGGAACCTCGGCGTAATGGGAGTCCTCGTTCACGCTGTATATCTCGAAGTAGCCCGACTCCGGAGTTCCGATAGTCGTCAGGTAATGATAGTCGGTTTCGTTTTTTATTAACGCCTTGATTGTCTTGGAGTATATAATGTAATATTGGACGTTGTAAACCCGGAATATTTCCTTCTCGTGTTTGAGATCGATGACCTTGGGGATCTTGATAGGGAAACCGGGCCACCATGACGTCTCGGAGACGGTCTTCTGCATGTAGTAGAAGAAGGGGAACGTCGTGGAGGATTCGACAAGGAGGCTTTCCATCACGCTGCGGTTGGTGAATGCAGGGGAAGCCTCGAACAGGCGGGCTGTCGCAAGCTTTCCATAGTCGAAATACTCATAGTTTATACGCCCGGGCAATGGCAGGTTCGATGTATAGTTCCATAGAGGCCTTATTCCATGCCATGCAGCCTTAACTTCCAATCCTTCGTAATTCCACTTGAGCCAACCGGGCGCATCCTTTATGCCATGGCTTACGTACCACTGGTATCTGTTGCCCGTTTTAAAGTCCATAACATGCTCAAGCACCGGCTGGTACCACGACCGGTCGGTAATTACGGGCGCAAGCACTGATTTGTACAATGATTGGTACCACCCTTCGTTGCTAAATGCCTTTGGATTCTGCATTGCCAAGATTATATTATCCACTCCTCCGGCAAGCCATAAGAGGAGCATGAGGGTGAAAAGGACGGGAAACACCATACGGGCGTGCTCTTTCAAAAGTCCGCTGAGGTTCAGCAGCCCCTTTGTCGTTAACAGCAGGTATATTGCGAACATCGGCGGTATGAAGCGGGCGTATAGCAGGTTTGTGAGCTGGGACAGGTAAAGCATGAAAAAGCCGAGATAGAACGTGTAGACGCAGTATAGCACAACGCTCTCCTTGGAGTAGTACGAGGCTTGAGCGGCAATCAGAAGCGCGGTCATCGCATAGTAGAACGCTGCGCTGTCGCTGTGGAATATTACCTTGTTTAGTATGTATATGACCAGCAGTGTGATGCCAAGGTGGGAGAGCCACATGAGAATCGCGTTCTCAAGCTTGTTTCGCTTAAGGTAATGCCTTATCAAAGTCAGGGAAAAGCCGGCTATGATGATGAAGTAGTATACAGTGTACTCCTGTATGAAAACCCAGTCCATGCTAGGAAGCCCGTAGAACACGTCACGCGGAGGCGACGACCAGCCTAGCTTGTAGTAAGACGGGATAATCCAGAATCCGGCTATCATGAACCCAAGAGTGAAAACCTTTGCCAGGTAGAACAACCCTTCGAACTTGCGGTTCTTCATCGCATGAAGCACGAAGAAGGTAGACGCAAGGGCTATGAAAATCGTCGTGTACAGGTGGTGCAAAACCACCATCGAGAAGATAACGGCATTAAGCACAATACGCTTTCTGGAATTATAGCCCTCCCAAAGGAACCCGATGCAAAGGACGCAAAAAGCGAGGCTAATCCCGTAAGGAAACTGACCCGCCATCGCGCTCTTGACATTCCCGCCCCACTGGGAGTAATTGCCGCCAGTAACGGTCTCAAGCCACGTCAGCGCCAGCGACAGCGAAGCCGCAATCTCGGGACCGGGCCGTTCGAATCCAAGAGCCTTTGCCCCGTAGTAGAATGCTATTGGCGTGAAGAATATCCATGCGGCACTGACCAGCTTAAAGGCTATTTGCAGTCCAATAAAGGGATCGAGGAGCACCATCAGGAAGTAGGGCGGCACGAAGTAGTACTGGAATATCGGCAGGCCGCCCATCCAGTGGGGGTACCAGCCGATGAGCCTCCCGGTCGGGACGAGATAGTCGCGCAGGTATTGCGCCAGAACCCAATGAGACCCAAGGTCGCCGCCTGTGGTGGTCGTTTGGGTTAGCATGTACGAACCGAAGAACGACGTTATGAACGCATAGATTATCGCCAGCGTGAGGATGGTCGGCCAGCGTCTGAAAATCCTGACGATAAGTCCATCGTTATTTTTTACACTGGCCTTTGCCATTTTATAGTTTGCAATCTAACCCCGGATAGGCACAAGTAGCCGCCAGTTAAGGGATGTGAGCATTATTTTTTCTTTGTTGGTTTGGGTGCTTCCTTGACCGGCTTATCCTTCCTCAGCTGGAAGTAGATTAAAGCTATGAATGCAAGTATTACCAGCCCTATGACGAATGGTGCAAGTGTTGTCATGAAGGAGCGTTCCTTGCTTGTTATTATCCTGCCATTGCTTGATACCGAGTAGTGCTGCCCGTTGTCGTCGTAGTCGATGACTGCGAACACGAAGAAGTTTCCTCCAGGGAGGGCCCCCAGCGGTGATAGCGTGAATTCCACCTTGGTTTTGCTGCTCGGCGCTAGAGTTTCAGAGCGCTCAAGGTTTTCGACAGAGATTTGGTTGGGCGTGTAAAGCTTGATATTGACCTGGTGGGCTACTGTGTCCCGGTTCTGGATTTCTAAGGTCATCGGCTTCTTTTCCTCGCCAAGCAATTCGACCTCGTCAAGAGTGGCAACAACGTTGGACTGAACCGCCGTCTTGTAAAACAGCTTTACTGGCGTGACGAAAGTGAACGGGTAGTTGTTCAGGTCGTTGTAACGTATCATGAAGCCCATGGCATAGCGACCGGGCAACGCCTCGGCCGGTATGTTCAACTGGACCATCCCGTACGCGCTCTGGTTGGGCAGTATGTTGCCAAGGCTTATCTGGTTTGATGTTATCCCCAGCGCATTCGGCAGAGGCTCGATGATGACATCATAGGCAGGTTCGTCGCCGCTGTTCGTTATGGTTATGTTCGCCTGCGCGATTGTCGTGTTAATGACATTCTGCATCTCGACCGTCGAGGACAGGCTTATATAAGTAGCGCTCGCGTTGAGCGAGGAAAAAATGATAAAAAATCCTAATACCATCAATGTTCTAACTTGCATTTATTCCACCTCTCAAATTCTTATTATGGCTATAATATTATCCTAGGGTTTTTTAAATCACGTCAGCAGCAACCAGCGGGGTTAATAGTACTAAAATAGGGGATATTAACCATGCCGAATCATATTTAACAGGATGAACCCACCAAATCCGCTCGCATTTTTGCAGCAGCAGCCTTATCTCATACCTGCTCTAATCGCGCTTCCTGTTGTTGTTGCAGCGATTATTTTCCTTGTGATGAAGTTCAATGAAATGCGGGAGGAGCGCGCGAGCTTTCGGGGATGGCAGCAGGAAGACGAAGACAGGCGTGATGAAACACCCGCAAGCCAGCAGACCGGACAGCAGCCCTACGAGCTGCCCAAACCCAAGAGCGAAAAGGAGATAACAATTGACGAACTCCGGGCACGCGAGGAGCGTCTCAGGGTCAGGGAAGAGAGCCTGAAACGCAGGAAACTGGCGGAATTGGGGGAAAAGGAGCAGCTTGTGGAGCGAAAGCATGTTACCAACATCGTGAAGGAAGAGCGCCAGGTAACCGACGAGCAGGAGGAACTTTTGCGCCGGGAGCAAAGGATAGATGAGATGAGAAACGACCGCAAACGGCTTGTCAAGCTAATAGAACTCGCCGAAGACCGGTACAACGACGGCCTCATGAGCGAGAAGAATTTCAGAAGCATCATGGCGAGCTATCAGAAGGAGCTCGTGGAGATGGATGTTGAGATGGCTAAGTTGCGCGATTAGAACCTGAGTATTGGCATTGGGATTTGGCGCGCCCGGATTATTCTGATTATTCTTAATTGGCAAAACACTATTAATGATGATGTTCAACTGCGGCATGTGCGGCAGGCCTACAAGGAATCCACAGGCCATATGCGAGCTGTGCATTAAGGCGAAACAGAGGTCGCAGGTTAGGGAGCAGAGGCGCGACGACCGCCGCATCAAGCAGGATTACAACGAGGAATGGATGAAAAAGGCCGAGGAGAAGGAGGAGGATGCCTCGGACGTTTGGGCGGATGAGTCGGTCGTAGATTATAGAAAGAAGCCGAAGGCGAAGTAATACGGCAGTGGGTATCGTTTGGTTCTGGGAGATGCGCCGGCAGTGTTAAAGCATCGGATTGCCGGATTTCAATGTTTTTTTCTCGTTATTATCTTCTTGGCTGCTTAATGCCGGAGTACAAAGTCTACTGCTGGCCAATCCTGTAGCGAAGCAGCGCCGCCTTTCCCTTGAACGTGTTCCAAAGCTGGAAGCCTTCCTCGAATTCCGTTGAAATGACCTCAAGCTTGGCGTTGGACTGCTTCGCCTTCTCGTAGAGCCGGTCTATCTCCTCGGGACTAAGCTTGTCGCTTAACAGCAGGACGTCGACAGCCCCGGCATCCAGCGCACGCTCCATATCCGAACCGTAAGCAACAGGGCCGTCTTCAACCAGGTGCTTCATGAAACGCTGTAGGAGCTTTTTGTGCTGGATCATCTCGAGTTCGCCCAGGTCGTCCTTGGCGGCGTCTATAAGCTCGCGGATGCCGGACTCGTCGGTGTATGTTATGTCCTTGACCGCGATGATTCGCTTGCGAAGCTCGTGATGGAGGTAATCGCCTTCCAAAAAGTCCTCCTTGGTGGCGGCGGGCCCGCCGACGACAAAGCCCTTGAAATCCTTGCTTATCGGCATGAACGTCTCAAGGACGACTTCTGCCACCCGCTTCTTGAACTCGTGCGACTGCTCCTCGATGATTCGCTCGAAACGCCTGTGGCTCTGGCCCCCTGCGCGGTGCTTGCCGTGATATCCCGACGTCAGCTTCTTTACGATGTTGTAGTTGTTGCCCTTTAGTGTGGCGACGGTCGCGGTCTTGTTGTCTATGACAACCAGGCCGTAGACGTCTTTTGGCGTCACAAGGTCTTCCAGCGGCTGTGTGATGAATTCCTTGTCGCAGCGGTACAGGCGGATCGTTATAGGCTCTGGAGGCTCCACGGACCATACGCGCAGGTCCTGCACGCCGTCGCGCTCGGACACGTTGCCGCAGAACAGCGCAAGGCCGTTCGGCGGCGTGCGCTTGTAGAGCTTTAGAAATTGTATGAGGCGCTCCAGCGCGTCAACCACGTTCTTTTTCGTCGAAGTTGACTTGATGTTCGTCGCCGTGCCGCGCTCGTCCTCAAGCTGGCCCATGATGTTGTTAAGGTCGTAGCCGGACGGGATGTACACTGACACCAGTTCCGTATGCCTCCCCCTCTTGCCCTTAAGCTCGCCTAGTATGCGCTTAAGCTTGTATTCTAACGCAGAATCCATGTTGACGTGGACACTTATTTAGGGCTTATCGCTATTAAATCCAGCTCCAGCTCAAAGGCCGCGACCGGGACTTCCATGCCAAAGCGCTCCAGTACTATCGGGTTAATCTCCCCGTAGAAGCCGAAACCTGTGCTTATGCACCTGCCGGCAATGAAGCTCGGGTGCGAAAGGCTTTTTGGAGCGTACTTCAATCCGAGGTTCTCTAGCAAACCGTCGGCAGTCGACTTTATCTCAGAGTAGTTGGCTTTCGAGTGGGCTATGACGCCGGCAAGGTGCCGAATGTTGCTTCCATCGGCTTTCAGGCAGTCGCCGATTTCGAATATCCTCTGGGGGTACTCGCGGGTCTTGTTTGCCTCAAGGACCCGGAGAAGAGAGGGCAACAGCCAGTTTCTGGCGACAGAATGCTCTGAGGAAACGGGATTTTTTGTCTCGACGACCGGCTGCTCTGGAAGGTTCATATCCTCAAACAAGGTCTTCTTGCTGGATAGGACGAGGGTCATGACCTCCTGGAACCCGGCGCCGACCATAAGGCTGCGAATCTTAGACGAGTACTTCTCCATGGCATTGCGCTTGCCGACGGTATAGCCGCAAAACTCCTCTGGCACGAAACGCTCGTAGCCGTATGAGATGGCGACATCCTCGACCAAATCGATGGGATGCAGGACGTCGGTCCTGTAAGCCGGAATTGAAACCTTCAATGGCTTTCCGTCTGAAACGCCATAGCGCATACGCTCAAGCAAAGATCCGACTTCAGATGCTGAAAGCTTTAAGCCAAGAAGCTTGTTTACGTAACCGACATCCAGCTCCATAACCCTGGGCCGCAAATCTGGCTTCCTCATTATACAGTATTATTTGATGCGGCCGGTAAAAAAGCCGCCGTCAGTCGTCGTCAAGATAACAACCCAACGCCAGCAAGCAGGTGATATAACCGAGGTAATTGTCATTAAAGGAGCGCGATACGAAGGTGAGTACGAACGTTATGACGGCC
>JAQTQS010000043.1 GCA_028712125.1 Candidatus Altarchaeota archaeon | reverse complement strand
CTGCCCCCACGCCCATCATGTTTACGGCCTCTTACACCGGAGGCAGCACTTCCTGGTCATCGCAGTGGCCCGGGCCGATGGTTCCCTCGTTGTAGCTTCCTAATGTTGAGGCTAGCGACTGGAACTGTGCCTTGACTGCGGTCGCGCTCTTGCCCTTCAACGCTGCTATCTGCGCCGGCGTGTAGGTGTTGAACAGCGCCTCAGCCTGTGTTATGGCGGATGTCACTTCAGCCGGAGCTGGAGCCCAGTTCATCAACACGTTCAGCTTCGCTGCCATGTACTGGTGCGCCAGCTGGTAGTAGGCGTTGCCCTGTACTGGAGTCCGGAACACTTGGAGCCACGTCTGACCGCTGAGGTAGAACGTGGTGTTCTCCTGCAGGATGCTCGCATTCATCCAGTTCTCGTCGTACGGCGCCGGTCCGCTTGCGCTGTGCGTCTTCCAGTAACCCTGCGTCAGCGTGCAAACCATACACTCGGCCATCTCATCGATAGCCCCGTTGCAGTTGTTGTCAATGCCATCGCAGATTTCTGTTTCAGGCAATTGCTCGCCATCGCATGTGCCCCACTCGTGCGGTGCACCAAAACTGCAGACCTTCTGCCCGCCATGACAAATGCCAACACCTTCTGTCCCTCCCGGACCAGTATAGCACGATGCCGGGTCTGAATACACATCAGGACCGCATTCTGTTGATAGACCGTCACAGAAGTCTACTATGTCACAGGTACCGGATATCGCACGGCAAGAAGTATCTGTACCTGCTACAGCATCTGTTGGGCAGCCATTATTCACGCCATCACAAACTTCAGCCACGTCACAAACACCATCCTTAGCACGACATACAGCAGTGGACTTCCCATCCGCTGGGCATTCTGCTGAACTACCAGTACAAGACTCAGCTGGGTCGCATACTCCTGCGGAACCTCTACATTCCTGAGTTCCGGGTAGGAAACCATCTGTTGGACAGTCATCAGTTACACCATCACAAGATTCTGCTACGTCGCATATTCCTGCTGATTGCCTACAAACCGCAGTAGACTTCCCATCATCGGGACATGCTGCTGAACTACCTGTGCACATTTCTGCTACATCGCAGACACCAGTCTGAGCACGGCACTCAGTAGCTGCTTGTACGAATCCATCGTTTGGGCATGTTGGTTCGGCATCTCTCGTGCAGTATTCTGGCACGTCGCATTCTCCTGCTGAAGCTCTGCATAAGTCTCCTTGGCTGTCGCATGCGCTCCAGACTCCTGCCGTGCAGGTGCTGATTCCCACGCACAGTTCGCCGCCGCATTCTTGAGTTAAGTCTTCGTCTATTTGTTGGTCGCAGTCGTCATCCACGCCGTTGCAGGTTTCAGTAGAAGGTGTGCAGCCGGTGTAGTTCACTTCCATGTTGAATATCATGGCTCCGGGGTTGTATTGGGCGTATGGGCTTGGGACTAGGGCCGGTGAGGGAGTGTTCCCGTCGTCTGAGAAGTAGTACTCGTTTGCTGCGAGTATGGTTAAGGTGTTCTCCCCGCTTACAAGCGCGCTTGCGGGTATGGCAAAGTTGTTTACCGTCTGCCAGCCGGTGGTTGCGACACTTGCCTCCTTAAGGTTGGTCAGTTCCCATCCGGCGACTTTTGCCGTGGATGACCGTCCGATGTAGTTGCCGTTGACCCAGACTTCGCATGCGTTGTCGGCTGTGACTCTTATCGAACTAGACTGGGGTGCGCCGGATATGGTGAATTTTTTCTCGAATACGACTACCCTCCCGTTCGTGTATGCCGCTGCGTCGTAGAGCGGGTCTGAGACGTCGTAGCTTGAGGGCCCTTCAGCCCTTTCAGTCTCCCAAATCCAGTCTGCAGTGGGCGCGTTAGTCTGGAAGCTCCAGGAGACTCCCATATCCCATACGGAATTAGTTACTTCCGGAGGTTCGGAGACATACCCTGTGGGGTATGGTTTTGGCTCCTGAGCCCTTACCGCGTTGAGCGGGCTGCTGCTGAGGTCAACGTAATTTGTAGGGCCTCCCGCCTTGTTGTATACCCCAACGATTTTCACGCTGGTGTCGCTAACCACTGTCATTGTATCGGCGGCCGCGAATCCTGCGGCTAAAACGAGCGCCAATAGTATTGCCATGCATTTAAAATTTTTGTTTTTACTCATTTTGCGCACACCTTCATTTTTAAAAAGATAAGTCGTTTGTTTTTCATCTTTGGCTTGTCTTCCTTCGTTCGAATGATAGGATAATAACTACCGGATGGGATAGCTACACATTCGATAACGCGCTTAAAAACCAGGGTGATTGGCGGAAAGATGCGGCATATTACAAACGCGAGGATGCTATAGTATTAAAGGGGCGTCCCGGCCGTCCGGCCGGTCTGCTCCGACGGGCCCGCCATGGCGAATGACGCTCTTTGGCGTATGCTCCAGGTCCGGGAGAAAAATGCTGTGCCCAAAGCAGGCGGCCGTGTGAAGGCCGTTCTTTAGCAGTTTTATCTGGTTGGGAGTAAGTAGGGTATACGTTTAATATTGTATGCATAGTTTGTATAGTTTAATCGTTTGGGGTGTTTATATAGTTTAATCGTTTGGGGTGTTTAATGAGGTTTTTGAGGGTCGTTTTGCCGGCGGCTTTTTTGATGGCCGCCCTTTGGTTCGTGTTTGCCGGCTTGGTTTATTTGGGAGTCGGAAGGCCTGCGGACAGCACGCTGGCTGTGGTTCGGCCGTCTGAGGCAAAGCTTTCGGCAGAGTCTTCCACTACGACGACTGCGATTGTAGTTCCTTCGACTGCGGTTTCGACGACGGCTGCAGCTTCGACGTCGACCACTATTTTGCAGGAGGGCGCTAAGTCCGAGTGGCTGTATGTAACGAGCCCTGAGAATGAGCTCTTCCGGGCACCTGTTGCCGAAGGCGAGTGGGGGAATTTCGGGGGCATTGGTTTTGTCGTCATGTCTTTAAGCGGGAACGGGAGCATCGCGTCTGTCATGGCTTTTGACAGGGCGTCTATGGTTGTGTGGAACAGGACGACCAGCATGGTGACGGCAGAGGACGGCGTGAAATTGCCTTACGGCAGGATTTACTCGGCCGGCATGAGGGAGCTCGGCGATTTTGCGATAATCGCCGGGAGGAAGTATTATTACATGGGCTGCAGCAATGACGCGTATCATCTTGCGAGGGGCAGGTTTTTCGACGTCAATCTTGGGGATGACGCAGTCAATTACAACGGGTACGGATTTTGGCTGGGCATGGGCGCAAAAGAGGGAGGGAGCGCGGGCGGATACAACAGCACCGTCACAACCGCCCCCGAGAAATTCTCCTGCCCCACCACAACATTGCCGCTTCCACGCGACTGTTCGATAAGGATGTACTTCGAACGGCAGGACACGCTCACATGGTGCGGCCCGGCCATTATCAGGGGCGTGATGCGCTATTACGGAGTTTCGCGCAGCGAGGGCGAGATAGCCCAGAGCGTGATATCGCCCTCCGGGATAACGAATATAAATGACATGGCGGATTACCTGACCGGAAACGGCCTTAGCATCTTATTCTACGAGGGGCCTGCAACCACCATGGAAGTGATAGAGAATGCTGTGTGCGAGGAAAAACGCCCGGTCATCGTCCTGCAGAGGTTTAACGGCACGAACGACGTGAACTCGGGCCATTACCGCGTCATCGTGGGGTTGGACGCGGACTTTGTGTACATGCAGGACCCGTACCAGGGCCTGATGAGGGTGTCTTATGGCGATTTCTGGCTTTTGTCAGAGGCCAACAGGGCGACCGTCTATGACAATCAGGCGATTGTCGTCTACCGGGAGCCGTAGGCGCCGATTGGCGTCCGGGGGCATTCCTGTTTAAAATTATTTTTTGTTTTAAAAACGCCTTTTTGGTTTTGCTTGTTTTTTTATGCCGGTATTTCCATGGTTTAGTGAGGTGCTTAAATGAGGTTGTTTTTGAGTCTGGCCGTTTTTTGCCTGGTTGCTTTGGCTTTTTCAGGATTTGCTTCTGCCGCTGACTGCGAGGGCCAGTACAATAGTTGCATCACCGACTGCTGCAGGGACTGCGGCTCTTATACCATGTATAATGACAACGGCGATTTGGTGTGTTATCTGGGAAGCGCCGGCAGCGTGAACCAGCGGTGCGTTGACGCCTGCCTGCCATGCTCCCGGCAGTACCAGGATTGCGTCCAAGCCGGTTCAGGCCCTTCAGAAGATACCGGCGGCGGGTCGCCGGGATGCTGCAGCTGCTGCGGCGCTCTCATACTCCCGGCCTTGGCTGCCGCTTCCGCCCTGCTGGCCAAGTCAGGATTAATAGCGCTTTAGAGAAAAAATATTTGAGGAGAATGTGATGGCCGGCTGGCGCCTTATCTTATTTTCTTTGTTGTGAACGCCGGCCCGATTTTCCCGCCTATCGCGTAGTAGCTGTTGCTGCCGAACGAGCCCCAGATTAAGGGCTTTGTTTTTTCGATGTCGGGCTGGCCGTTGGTAAGCACGTTTTCGTCTGCCTTGACGTCCATTATCCTTCCGATGAACTGGGTGTGCAGGCCGATTTCAGTTTGAGAATGCAGCTGGCATTCAAGGTTTAATGGGAATTCCTTGATTAAGGGCGCGTTGACTTTATCGCTTTTGATCGGGGTAAGGCCGGTTTCCTTGAACTTGTCGACGGTTCTTCCAGAGACGACGCCGGCATAGTCTGCCTCCTTGTAGTAATCGACAGGAGGGATGTTGACGGTGAATGCCTTTGAGGCGAGGATGTTATGGTATGTCAATGTCGCCTTTCTCAAAGATACGGCGACGCAAGGCGGGTCGCTGCAGCAGATGCCGCCCCATGAGGCCGGCATCATGTTAGGCCTGCCGTCCTTCCCATAGGTCGCGATGACCAGCACCGGGTGCGGGTGGAGCACAGTCATCGGGCCGATTGACGTTTTCATGCTATGGTTTTGGCGGCATTGGATAAGAATCCGGGATTATTGGTTGTTCAGCAGCCCGTCTCGGACCGTATTTTCCCGACGCCGCCGGTGTAGTATTCCGCTTTCGCGTCGACATACCATAACGGAAGTCCGAGGGAATGTCCCAAGTCTTCGCGTGCGTTGTCGCATTCATCCTCGTTTGATTCCAGGTCGCAGTTTATGACGTTGAGCGTGTCGAATGAAGCGCCGAATGTCTTTTGTATCGGAGTGCAGAGGTATTGGTTGAGGCATGCGTCATTGACGAATAGCTTGACTCCCTTGCTGCTGAGGCATTCCGCAACTTCGGACATGTCTTCGAGCGTGGTGGTCGTCGATTCCTCGGTCGTCGGGATTACAACCTCGGACGTTGTCGGTTCCGGGGTCGTCGTAGTCTGGCGCGATGTCGTCGTCACAGGCTTTGTAGTTGTTGTTGTAGCCTTTGAGGTCGTTGTTGTCGTGGCGAATGTGGTAGTAGCTAGTGTTGTTGTCGGCGTAGTATGGCCGGATGTTATTATGAAAACCAGCACGCCTCCCGCAAACATAGCAGCAAGGAACAGCAGTACTATGACCGCCCCTGCCGCCACTATCATCATGGTCTTATCCCCGCCTTCGGATTTTCCTGCACCATGTAAAGACATACTTCCATTATGGGAGATGGGAGTATAAAAGCGTTTTGGCACGCCCCGGACGCTTAAGTGATATTTAAGCTGGGCGGCAGATGTAATTTAATGCCAGGGAGGCTTGAAATATGGAAGGATATCCGGAACACCACCACAGGAGGGGCAAGAAGGCGGCAATGCTGTTCGTGTTCGGCCTGGTTATAGTAGTCGTCAGGATTTACATGCCAAGCTGGGACATATGGGTCGTCATCGGCGCGATGATGATGCTAAAGGCCTTATTCATGGCCGTTATGTCCATGTGCTGCCCGAAGAGCTGCCAGGGCTTGGCAGAGGAGAAGAAGGCGTAGATTCCTGCAGCTTCGTTTATTGAATGCGCGGCCGCCTGCCATTTATTTACCGCTATTCTTATATTTTTTCCGTTGTAATAATCGGGTGTTTGGAGTGAAGGTCGAACTGGTAAGGAATACTGAAAACGGCGTTGCGCTTGTCGGGGATGCTGCGAGGCTGTCCGGTTTCCCGTGCGGCGACGACGGGAAGATAATCGACATCATGGTTGAGAACGACTATTCCTCGATAATCGAGCACATAAGCTTCACATTCAGGATATCGGACATCAGCCGGGCGCTGTGGATGGAAATCCTCGAGCACCGGATTGCGTCGCATACGGCGAAGTCCCAGAGGTACGTCAGCTACAAGGATGTTAAGTACTACGACCCGAAGTTCTCTGGCGGCAAGGCGAAGGAAGTCTACGACGCGGCGGTGAAGAACTGCTATAAGGCCTATTGCGAGCTTGTTGACATGGGCGAGCCGATGGAAAAAGCCCGCTACATACTTCCCAACGCAAGCCATATCAGCGCCTACTGGACGATTAATGCCAGAAGCCTCATCAATTTCATAAACCTGCGCGTTTGCGTGCGCGCCCTCCCGGAGATGAGGGAGTTCGCATTGGAAGTCCTGAGGATAGCGCGGGAAGCCTACCCGCAGATATTCGACAAGGTGGGCTGCAGGAAGTACCAGAACGGCAACGTTTGCCCTGAGAAGAGGAAGAAATGCCCGGGCGTCATTTAACAGCCGCACGACAGGGGAGCTTATAGGTTTCAGACAGGATGAGGATTGTAATCGTCATGCCCGCATACAAGGCGGCAAAGACAATAGAATCGGTCTTTGAGAGGATACCGAAGGACTTCTACGGACGCATTCACAGGATTATAGTGGTCAATGACGGCTCGACCGACAGCACGCTTGAGGTCGTAGAAAAGCTGTCAAGGAGATACGATAAGATACTGTGCATTAATCACGAGAAGAACAAAGGCTACGGCGCCGCGCAGAAGACGGGATTCAACAAGGCGGTGGAGCTTGACGCGGACATATCGGTCCTCCTGCACTCGGACGGCCAGTACGCCCCGGAGCTGCTCCCCGAAATGGTCAAGCCCATCGAGGAGGGCAGGGCGGACGTCGTGATGGGCTCGAGGTTTCTCGGCGGCGGCGCATTGAAGGGCGGGATGCCGCTGTACAAGTACGCAGGTAACCGGATTCTTACCGCAATCGAGAACATAGCCTATGGCATGAGTATATCCGAGTTCCACACGGGATATATGATATATTCAAAAAAAGCCCTTGAGAGCATAAAGTTCAACAATCTTTCAGACACCTTCCACTTCGACGGGGAGATGGTCATGATGGCAGGGAAAAAATCGCTGCGAATCGTGGAGATAGGCATACCGACGAGATACGCCGAGGAGGAATCGCACCTGAAGCCCATAAGGTACGGCCTGGACGTGCTGAGCATCATAATAAAGGAGAAGAGGGGGGAATATGACTTTTAGGCCTCAAACTCGAAAATCCATGCGATTGAAGGTATTGGAATGAAGATACTGCTCATCCAGCCATCCGACGCGCACGTCGACGGGAGCCTGAAGGGAGGGGTATGGCACGCGCCGCCGCTCGGCATCGCATCGCTCGCCGCCTTCCTGAGGGAGAGAAAGCACGAGCCGATGATACTCGACCTTGCGGTCGACCAGAGGGACCCTGTGAAAGTCTGCGGGAGCTTCAGGCCGGACTACATCGGCCTCTCCGTCTCAACGCCGCTCCTTTCAGATGCGTGCTCGATTGCGAAAAAGCTGAAAAAGAAATTTCCGAAGGCGCGGATAATCTTCGGCGGGCCGCATCCGAGCACCGACGTCGAAGGCGTGCTGAAGAACGATTTTGTGGACTATGTGATATTCGGCGAGGGCGAGGAGCCCCTGTGCGAATTGCTGGACGCAAACGAGCCGCCGGGGATTAAGGGCCTTGCCTTCAAGAGGGGCGGGAAGATTGTCGTGAATCCGCAGAGGGAGCTTATAGCGGATTTGGACTCGCTGCCGACGCCGGCATACGACATGCTCGACGTTTTCGCGTATCCGGACCACCCGCTTTCGGCTGAGAGGCCGAACATTTCCATCATCACGTCAAGGGGGTGCCCTTTCGGGTGCACGTACTGCAACAAGTCGGTTTTCGGCAGGACCTTCAGGAAGATGGGCTACAAGAAGGTGGTCGACCAGATGGAGTACCTTTCTAAGACGTACGGCATGAGGGAGTTCCAGATAATAGACGACATATTCACCTTGGACAAGGAGAGGGTCAGGAAGATATGCGATGAGATTCTTAAGAGGAACCTGAAGGTCAAATGGATGACGCCCAACGGGGTGAGGGCGGATTCGCTCGACCTCGACACGCTGAAGCTGATGAAGAAGGCCGGATGCCACTACCTTTACATCGGCATCGAGTCCGGCTCGCAGAGGATTCTCGACAGGATAAAGAAGGGCCTGACGCTCGATCAGGTCAGGCGTGCGGTCAATATGGTCAACGATGCGGGCATACGCGTCGGCGCCTTTTTCATGCTCGGCCTGCCCGACGAGACGCCGGAGGACATGCGAAAGACGATTGACTTTGCCAAGAGCCTTCGCCTTGATTCAGTCAAGTTCGGGATTCTAGTGCCATTGCCGGGAACTGAGGTCTTTGAGGAGTTCAGGAAAAAGGGCTTCATAAAGAATTTCGACTATTCGATGTACTTCTGGCACAAGGAGCCGGTGTTCGAGACGGATTTGATTTCGACGAAGGAGCTTTTTAGGCACTACAAGAAGGCTTACCGGGAGTTCTACTTCCGGCCAAGGTACCTCCTCGGCAAGCTGACGAGCATCAGGTCTGCAAGCGACGTAAATAACGTTCTGAAGGGGCTGAGGACGGTAATCAAAAACCAGCTATCGAAAGGATAGAAGACGCAGGCCGGCCGCCTCACTTAAGCTTGAAAAGCACCATCGCGTTGTTCGACGACGCGGCGGAAAAGCCGCCGTTCTTCGACAGGTCGGCCGCCATCTTGTTTACCTTGCTTAGGCAGTATTCCGTATTGTTCATCTCCTTGTCGCAGGCAACGAGGCAGGAAACGTCAAGTATTGCGTACTCGTAGCCCTTGCCCTTCAGGAACCGGTATATGTCCTCCGGAGTCCTGTCGAGTATTCCGTCCCTGAAAGACAAGACCTCCTTGTCCCACGCAATGCTCATCTTGTCCAATCCTATGACTGAACGGTCCCCCAAGCACATCGGGTAGACCATTGCGTTGGCCGGAAGCGAAGTCCGAAGCTTTGAATACCCCTGAACCTGCTCCATGCTGCTCCACATGACGCCGAACGGCCACATGGCCGTCTGCACGACGTATTTCGGGTAGGCCGAGGTGTAAAGGACGGCGACGACAAGAACAGCGATTACGTATTCCGGCTTGGCGTATCTCTTTAGCATGTCCGCAATAATCAAAACGCCTTTGGGTATCAGTATCGCCATCGGCAGCGTCATGAACATGAAGAACCTCGGAGGGTCCACGCCTATGGGGAGCGCGCCGGCCTCAAGGCCGATGAAAGTGAAAAGACCCCAGAGGAGGCTTACCGGCACCCAGTATGCGCCGCCCTCGGTCTCCTTGCGGTATCTCAGGAGGAGGATTGCCGCAGATACCGCGAACAGCGGGAATATGACGGCGCCGAAGCCCTTTTGTATCGCGATGTTACCGTAGAGCGGTATGCAGTATTTCCCGGGGACGAGCGTCGCGCACATCTCAGGCTTCGCGCCGCTGTAGGGCTCCACCAGCATTATCTTGTCGAGCGTTATGAACTCAAGGTCGTATATGAGCCGGAAGTCGCCCTTCTGGATGGCGTTCATCAGCCCCGGAGCCGCGGCGTTGTTGACTCCCTCGCTCCCGTACTTAAACACCAGCGGAATCCAGAAGACCGCTGCCGCCGTTAAAAGGCCGATTGCGCCTACGGCCAGGAAGCGCTTGAACAGCCGCTTCTCGAAAATTGCCCTTACCGCGTAGTATAGCAGGTAGAGTATGCCGAAGACCAGCGACACCAGCGGCTGCACGACCATCATGCTTGCGACGGCCATTACCGCGATGAGGCCCCACCTCTTGTCCCGGCCGGACATTTCGACGGCATAAAGCGCAGGGTAGAACAGGACGTGGCCGAGCACGTGGGCCCAGATGAAGTGGCTGAGGTAGCACGGCGTGACCGTCAGCACGAACGCGCCCCCGAGCGCGACCTTCTCGTCGCCGGTGAAAAGCCGTATGAAGTAGTATGCGGTTATGATGCTCATCCCTATCAGCAGCGCGTTGAAGAACTTCATCGTCCAGTAGACCGAATCATTGTACTGGTGCAGTATCCCCAAAAGGCCGTCGTATGCCGGAGGGTAAGGGCCCATGTAGCGTATGGTGACGCCGTCGGGTATGGAATACGTTTTTGCCATAGAGACGTATTTCACGCCCACCGCATGCTCCCACGAGTCGTCGTCTTCGAGGTAGGGCGCTGACATCGCGCCCTTCATGAGGACCGAGAAGTACAGCATGGCGAATAGCAGGACGACGGACGCCGCAAGGGCGCCCTTGCCGTCCAGCGCTTCCGAAATCTTCCACCCTCCAATCTTAAACCCGGACTTCCCGGTCGCAAGCGAGTATATGGGATAAAGAAGGCTCAGGCACAACAAGAGCGTCGCGTCCAAAGGCAGGCCGACGAGGTCCAGCAGGATAGTGAGTATCGGAAGGGCGACAAGGCCGATTCCGAAGGTCATGAAGAGGCGTTCAACCGGGTCCTCGGGCTTCATCCTCACGGCCCCAAGGAGGGTGCCGCCTATCCCGTACGTCATTACCGCGAAGAGCGCCAGCGTTTTAACCCGGTCGAACGACGTGGGACTCTCGCCCGGCATCAGGGAGAACGCGTTGTAGAAAAACAGCAGCGCCGAGAATACAATCAGGCCTATGACGCAGGTTTTCCTCAGGTCCAGCCGGGCCTCATTCCCCCTGCTGGCAATGCCGGCCTGTTCACTGCGCTTTTTTTTCGTCATCTCTTCTTCAAATACTTTTCGCGCGCGTTTTTCAGCGTTCCGCAGACGCCCAGAACCCTGACGCTCGCAGGACTTCCGCCCGCGCCCGCAAGCATCGAAAGGCCAATGCGAAGGTCCTTAATACTTTTGTGGTTTACTTTTAATATCCCGCGCTGGCCCTCGTCGTCCCAGTCCATTATCCACAGGCTCAGCTCCGACGCCTTCAGCTCGCCGAGGAACCGGAGCGCCGAATTCCAGACCGCCTTGACGACGTCGTCCCTCGCGCATTTTTTACCGGACAGCACCTCGATTGCGACGTACCTGTTCTTCTCCCTTTGCGTCGGTTTGAGCTGCTTCATCGCGGGCATTGATATGGTTTAATACATGAATGCGCAATTTATATAAGGTTTGGGCGTGATGAAACTTCTTGCCGGCGCTTGCGCCGTAATTGCGGCTGTCTTTTGCCTGGGCTGCCTCTGCGCCCAGCCCGAAGAGCATTTTGTGACAGGGCTTGAAGACGGCACGATGGAATACCGCAGCAAGGCCCACGGCGGCTATTCCTTCCGTTACAGCCCGAACCTGACCTTCAACAACGAATCATCCTTCGACACGTCGCTTTCGGCCGGCCTGAGTTTCGGGAGCGATGAAAGCGGGGCGCTTTATGTTTCAGTCATGCCGGATTTTGTGGCGCAGAGCGGCTGGCTTGAGGAAGCCTGCGACGCAGACAAGCTGGCGAGGGAGCTGAAGTCGCAGAAAGACATCAACATAACAAAGGTCGACAGCGTTGCGGCCAGAAATTTCACCAATGTGCGGTCCTGCATCGCAAAAGTCGTCGCCGTCGAAAGGGGGATTGAACTGCCGATGGTCGTGGCCTTTGGCGAGTGCAAAGCGAGGATTCCCCTGTATGCCGTCAGCGGCGGGGACAAAGCGTTTTCGGACATGGAACTGGTTCTCATGTCGTTCGACTGCTAGAACTTCACCTTTTTTTAGCCCAGATGGCGGAGTAGCCTCCCGGCACCATGTAGTCGATTACGCCGATGATGATTCCCGTAGAGCCGACTGTCATGTAGTTCTTTCCGCCCTCATACGCTATCCCTTCGGCGGACAGCCCGCTCGGGAATGTTATGAGCATGCGCACGGCCTTTTCCTCGCTAATGCGGTTTATCATGGTGATGTTGTACCCTTCAAACGTCCGGGTGCACACCCCGCCCCGTTTCTGGTAGCATGAAAGCCCGCCGAGCGTCATTACGGTGCTGCCTTTGGGCGCAAGGCCGGTCAAATCATGGTCAAGCATGACAGTCATGTTCACGCTGACGTCGGTGCCGTTCTCCACGACGAACTTGACGGTGTCCATCCAGCCGACGGTGCCGGTCTGGACCACCCGTTCTTCGGCAATCCCGCCGGGCGTGAGTATCCTCAGCGAGTATTCCAGATGGTCCCCCTTTAGGACGGAGTCCTCAAGCGAGAAGTTGTAGCCCAGGAATGACTGCGCAGGCGCGCTGGTCCTGAGCGCGAGCATGCTGCACAGGTTCGCGCAGACGCCGCCGCAGTCGGTCCTTGTCTCATCCTGATTGAGAATATTGTCCGAACAATTAACCTTCGGGAGC
>JAQTQS010000091.1 GCA_028712125.1 Candidatus Altarchaeota archaeon | reverse complement strand
CCCTGATGGACGGTTTTGCCGAATCGGTCAAGGCGTACTCGCTATTGAAGGAGAAGCATCCGGAAATTCCGGTGCTGATGGGGGCCGGCAATGTGACCGAGCTTGTGGACGCCGATTCGCCTGGCGTCAATGCGGTGCTTGCCGGCATCGCGTCAGAGCTTGGAGTCGAGCTTTTGTTCACCACCGAAGCAAGCCCCAAGACATTCGGCTGCGTCCGAGAGCTTTCTACTGCCGCAAGGATGATGCACCTAGCGAAAATAAACCGCAAGCATCCGAAAGACCTTGGCATCGGCCTGCTCGCGCTCAAAGACAAGCGGACAAGTGAGGACACACCCACAATCCAGGAAGAAAAAATACGCTATAAAGCCGCAACCAACGCTCCAGACGCAATGGAAGCGACATCCTACCGTATCTATGTCGCAGGCCGTAAAATACGGGTCGTGGAATACCGCAAGCATAAGCCAGCAGCTGGTTTTACCGGCACTTCCGCGGAATACCTATACAAGACAATCTGCGCGAAATCCCGAATCGGCGCTCAGCATGCGGCCTATCTCGGAATAGAACTTGCGAAGGCGGAAATCGCGCTAAAGATTGGAAAGAACTATACCCAGGACGAGAAATTGTTCTAAGAGCATCCCATTCTTTAATGCCGCGTCCAAATATTACTCCAGCATGGTTTCTATCGTGGTCGGCGGGCATTTCGGCGATGAAGGGAAGGGGAAGATTATATCCTACCTTGCTTTGCACGACAATCCCGACGTCATAGCCCGCGCGGGCGTCGGCCCTAATGCCGGCCATACCGTCTACAAGAACGGCCGAAGGTACGGCCTGCGTATGATTCCCTGCGGTTTCGTGAATGATAATGCGCGTTTGTTTGTCGGTGCGGGCGTGCTGGTTGACATCCCGACGTTCCTGAAGGAGGTCGGCGAGACGAATACAGGCGACCGCATACGCCTGGACAAGAGGTGCGCAATCATCGAGGACAAGCACAAGGAGGAGGATGTCAAGGACAAGCACCTGAAGACGACTGTCGGCTCCACCGGGACAGGATGCGGGCCTGCGAATGCCGACCGCGTGCACCGCACGATAAAGCTTGCGCAGGATTATCCGGCATTAAAGGGCTTTCTTGCCGACGTTCCTGAGGAATTGAACAAGGCGCTCGCCGAAGGCAAGAAAGTGCTTGTCGAAGGAACGCAGGGCTTCTGCCTCTCGCTGTTCTACGGCACCTATCCCTTCGTCACGTCAAAGGACACTACGGCCAGCATGATGGCATCCGACGTCGGGCTCGGGCCGACGCGCATCAAGCGCGTTTACGTCGTCTTCAAGGCATACATGTCCCGCGTTGGCTCCGGGCCTTTTGAGACCGAGCTTGACGAGAAGCGCGCGAAGTCCCCCCTATGGAAAAGGCTTCTTGAAGCCGCAAGGGCTAAGGGATTTTCAGGCAATAATCCAAATGAGGCGATGGCCCAGTATTTCGGCGAGAAGGGGACCGTCACCGGGAGGATGCGGCGCATAGGGGACTTCGACTTTGCGAGCGCCCGCTACGCCTGCATGATAAACGGCGCAACCGACGTTGCGGTAACCTGCATAGACAAAATCTTCCCTGAGTGCGCCAAGGCCAGGGCGTACGACGGCCTCTCGTCCGAGGCGAAGGATTATATAAAGAGAATCGAGGAAGCTGTCGGCGTGCGCGTCACATTGGTTTCCACGGGTCCTGACGCCTACGACGTTATTGACCTGCGCGGCTGATTGCTTCGTCTTTTTAAGCATTCGGGTTTAATTTTCTACGGGATATGGCTGAAGACAAGTCAAACGCTGCCGAAGAGCTTAGAAAGGAGCTTGAAAGCGCGCGGGAGAAGAACAAGCGCCTTGAGCAGATGCTTGAAAAGGAGGAGCTTGAAGTCGCGAGAAAGGAAGGCCTTCTGAACGAGCTTTACCGGCGCATGATGCTTGACGGCGTCATGGACAAGGAGGAGATAGCACGCGCGGTGGGCAAGGAGCAGTACGAGGCGTTGTCCTACCATCTTGCGAAGGAGCATGAGAAGCGCATGTTGGCCGAGAAGAGTCTACTCACAGACGAGGAGAGGCTGAAGCTTGACGAACGCCGTCTTACAGAGGACGCAGAGATGCTGCGCCGCGAAAGCGAACGCATCAACCAGCTTGAGAGCGAGCTCACATTCGAGCGCAGGCGCCGTATAGAGCTGGAAAAGAAGGTGGTTGAAGGATATGCCCCCGGGAAGATTGACTCGGAAATTGAGGATTACCCCACGCTTGGCCCGAAAGACGTAAAGACGATTGAGAAAGCGCAGTTACAACTGGACCAGCGAAGGAGCCTTACGTCAAAGGACTTGTTCAACCTTATGCTGAGGGTGGGGCGCATCAAGGCGCTGGATGCGGGCATTGTGCTGAATACCGGCAAAGAGCACATTATCCGCCTCGCAAGGCCTCTTGTCAAGAGCGGATATATCGAGATACAGGGTGAAGGGGGCAAGGAGCCTACATTACAGGCGTTGAAGAAGCTTCTCGACATGAGAAAGAGCTGAAAGTGAACTACGATTATGCGGTCGTGGGCGGCGGCCCGGCCGGATGCATCGCGGCCCGGGAGGCTGCCGGGAGGGGTGATGTCGTTTTGTTCGAGGAGCATGCGGTCCAGCCGGTCCATTGCGCGGGGCTTATCAGCCGTTCCGGTTTTTCAGCGTTGGGCGTGAGGAAGGGCGCTTTCGTTCTAAACGAGATTCGCGGCGCAAAATTGTTTTCGCCGCTTGGCACGGTTGCCGAGGTGCGGTCGGGGGATGTTAAGGCGTATGCAGTCGACCGCAGCCTGTTTGACAGGCACCTGCTTGAGCGCGCTCTTGCCAGGGGGGTTTCCTATGAAAATGTCATGGTGGATTCTGTTGACGGCAGGTTGCTTTCTGCCGGAAATAAAAGTTTTTCTGCAAGAAATATAATACTCGCTACCGGCACCAACTACAACCTCCCGAAGAGCATGGGATTAAAATGCCCGACAGAATTCCTATATGGCGCGCAGTACGACATGGACGTGGAGTGCGACCGCGACATGGTCGAACTGCACTTCGTAGTGCCTGACTTTTTCGCTTGGGTCATCCCGCTTGAGGACAGGGCGAGGGTTGGGCTTTGCGCGAAGACAAACCCTACACCCCATCTGGCCTCCTTTGTGCGTAGGCTTGCAGGCGGAAACCGGCTGAAAAGCCGC
>JAQTQS010000042.1 GCA_028712125.1 Candidatus Altarchaeota archaeon | reverse complement strand
CGCATCTCCTCCGGCGAAAAGTCCCTCGTTCCGCGCGGGCGTTCGGCATTCATCAATTACTATTAAGTGTAGCATCCAATAAATTAAGCGATGAAGCTTGAGCCGTCCAAGTTCTACAAGGCATTCGCCCCCCGGGTCACGGTTCTAGTCACGACCATCGACGTGAAAGGCCGGGTGAATGCCGCGCCGTTCAGCTTTGCGATGCCGCTCTCCATGAACCCGCCGCTCGTTGCGCTGGGCATAAATTACGCGAGCAACACTCTTGAGAACATCTCCGAGACCAGGGAGTTTGTCGTCAACATCCCGTCGAATGAAATCATCGACCAGGTCTTCAAGTGCAGCAAGACCTTCCCTAAGGGCGTAAGCGAGCTGGAGAAGACCGGCCTGAGCAAATTAAAGTCCAGCAAGGTTCGGCCCCCGCGTGTGGCCGAGTGCGTCGCCTGGTTCGAGTGCAAGCTCGAGTGGATGCACGAGGCCGGCGACCACATGCTCGTGACCGGCAGCGTCGTCGAGGCCGAGGTTAAAAAGGAATTGTTGAAGAAGAACGGCAACCTCGACGCCGAGAAGGCAAGAGTCTTGATGCACGTGGGCGGCAACGAATTTGCAGTGCCGTTCATGATTTAAGGGTTTTTGACGACTCAAAGCATGCAGGAGCATTTCGTTATGTCCTACAGCCCTAAGAGCTTCTCCATTTCCCGTATGTGTTTTATTTGCATGTCCCCTTGGACTCCGATTCCGACGACCTTTACGCCTGCGTTTCTCGCGGCCTGCACGTCGACTATCGTGTCGCCGACCATTATTGACTCGTCAATGCCTGCGCAAAGCTCCTTCATGGCCGAAAGGAGCATGGCCGGGTCCGGCTTTCCGGCCGGGACGTCGTCCGGCGTCTTGACGACATCGAGCATTCCGGCCAGGCCTGATGCTTTGAGCGAGCTTTCGGTCAGCTTTCTTGGCGTGTTTGTAACGAGAGCCGTTTTAATGCCTTTCTTCCTCAGGTTTTGGAGCAGCTTTATCGCGCCCTCGTAGGGCTTGATGTTACAGGCGTTTTTCGGGAAGAATCTGATGTAAAGCTTTCTTATGCCTTCCGGCGTGCTTCCTGGGAAGTGTTTGGAGTCCTCTTCAATCGGCTTGCCAAGCACGTCATCCAGGAATGTTTTTTTTGAAATCCTTTTCTTGCCGTAATGCTCCAGGACGTCGTTGAACGTACCGTGCCAGGCGTCGATGCTGTCCAGCAATACTCCGTCAAGGTCGAACAAGACCGCTCTAGGCTTAAGGGTCGTCATCGCGTAAAAGTTTATTACAATAGGATTAAGCGTTAATTACGTCCTTAGAGTCAGCATCTCAAGCGGGCTTCCCGTACGCTGCCGCGGCCTGCTCGACCTTGCCCTATCCCCCTCCCCGGTATCCCGGGCGACTTCCAGTATGACGCCGTCGCAGGCTTCCCCGTATGTTGCGTCCGTCCCCACGTCATACCTGAGTCCGGAAAGCGGTTTTGTCACAGGCAGTCCGAACGCCCGTCTGCCCGTCCTGGAGGCTACCAGTTCGACTGCATCCTGCACGTTGTTTAACTTGATGTCCCTGTCCATCATCGTGGCTTCGTCCGTCTGATAAAGCACAACGGTCGCGGTCGTTACGCCGCCCTTCGTGCCTATCCAGCTCGGGAGCGACCGGCTCTGCCACATTGTCGGGCTTACCACGTCAACTTTCGCCGTGTAGTCCACGGTGCCCAGCGCCAGCACCCTGCCCCCATTTTCCACGGTTTCAAGCAGAGGCCTCACCCGGCCGTCCATGAACAGCTCTCCATCCTGCTCGCTTGTTTGCGTGCTGCCGTAGTAAAGGAACTTGACCTTCTTTTGCAGCCTGCGCAAGAGCTTCAATGTTTCCGACAGAATCTCCCTCTTCTCCCCTGCCGGCTTTATTATTTCGTTGCCTGCGAGGCCCCAGAGCCACATGTCCTTGTTGCGGCCGCGCAGCGCCTCGCCGAGCAGTTCAGCCTGGAAGGCGGAGTACGGCAGGGCTAGGTGGGTGAGGCCGTATTGGCTGCCGAGCCTCGTTACCATCTCCTCGATGTGTCTGGGGGGGTATCCATAAGGGTGTTTGATTCCCGCAAAGACTATTGTTTTCCCTCGCAGCAGCATCCCGACGTAGTCCGCCGGCTCGTCGGCCTCGCTTATGATGTTCGCCAGTTCCGTTTTTCCCGCGGCGTCCAGCATAGGATTGGCCCTCCCCTTCCTGCCCGCGTCTTCGAACGACTGGATTGCGTCTATGCCGATGCTGTCCAGCAGGCTGGCGCTGGTGACGCTCAGGACGCCGTCGCCGCTTTTGGAGAGAATCTTCAGCCTTTCCACAAGCTCTGCGTCATCTTTGATATCTTTCAGCGGGATTAATGCCTTAATGCCGCTTTCGGGCGATTCCATAGCCTCCTTCGTGTCGGCCATGGAAGCCACAACCATTGTGCCTATTGCAGATGAAAGGACTGTCGGGTTTTCAGACTTCATGACTAAGTCCCTGAGCATGCCCTTCAGCCTGCTCCCGTAGGCTTCCACGAATGCCGGCGTGCCCCATGTTACGTGCATGTCCACGGCATTCAGGCCTTTCCCAACGACCGCCGGCTCGGCGTTCCCGGACATAAGGTCTGCCATCACATTCTCCCGCACTGGCTGGTTGTCCATGCCTAACATAAGCAGGGCGTAAGTCAGTTCGGCCTTGAGCGCGACTTCCACAGGCTTGCCGTACTCGCCCATTAGCCTGCCAACAAGCTTCCTACGGGCTTCGTCGCCGCCTTTGAAATTCCAATCCCCCTCGGCAAGCGCGCTTAACGCAGTCAGCCTTTCAGGAGGCTTCGTGGACTTGGAGAAAAATACGGTCTCATGATACCTAAGCTGGCCCTGATGGCGTTTGTCATACGCCATGGCTTTTTCATGCATCTTACCCAGTCGTTCGGGCGTTATGTCCCCGAAAAGCTCTCTAAGAATCCTATCCTCAGGAAGTTCGTCCTTCCTCCTCCTCCTGCGGGGGTCTTCAGGGCTTGCGCCGCCTGACTGCTTTTTGACAGCCATCTTCGTTAATTATCGGGCGTTCATGGTTTATATAATGCCAAGAAAAATTCAGGGCACGCCTGTAATGCCCTACCAGTCTCCAAGCGTCATCTGTTTTCCGAGTCCTTTCAGCTGGTCTTCGCTGTAGCCCAGGGCTTCGAGTATCCTGAATACCGCGGGTATTATCTGGTTGTTTATGTAGTAGTCGGCGTCGTAGTCCCCTTCCTCTACGAAGTCTATCACCCTCGCGCGGTCGCTTATGCTGCTCCCGCTTTTCGTCTGTATGTAGGTTATGATGTCGCCCTGCTTGAAGTCCATGCCCTCCTTCATGGCCTTCCTCACGGCCAGTACGTGCGGGCCTTCGTTTACGTAGCTTCCGAGGCTGCGGGTCATCTGGGTGTTTATCGCAAGGTCTGTTAGCGGTACCTTCCCCTCCTTGACTTCCTTGACGACCTCCTTCACAATCTCCGCCGCTTTTTCCGCATCCTTGTCTTTCAGCAGCGCGTCCAGTACTTTCTTCTGCGTGTCCTTTGCGATGTTGCACCAGTCCCGCCTTCTCGTCTCCAGGCCTTTGACAGTGAGCTTGCCGTCCTCGCCCATGAGGGCGTAGCGTTTTTTGGTTATGAAGACTCCCCGAACGTAGAAGCCTTCGTATTTAAGGTCCATTGCTTCGGGCAGCTTTCCGTTGATGTCCAGCTGGAACTCGTTCGCCTTCTCCACTATCTTTTTCACGTCCTGCATGTCGGGCCTTGTGATGTATATGCTGTCCGTGTCGCCGTATATGACGGTGAAGCCGTGCTTCTCGGCTTCTTTCATCGCCAAATGTATATAATCCCTTCCCCATGCTGTTATGGCTTCGGCGCACGGCCTGCAGTACCAGCGGGCGCGCTGGAATCCGTAGTAGCCGTACATGCTGTTGGCGAGCAGCTTCAGCGCCTTCTGCTGGACGTCCAGGATGCGCTTTTTAGTGTTGTCGGTTTCATTTTTCATCGCCTTGTTGGTTTCCATTCTCCTGTCTAGGAGCTCTTCGAGCACTTCGGGGATGAAGCCCTTCTTGTTCGTGCAGAAGCGGTGTCCCGTCGGCGACTTGTGGCCGGCTTCCTTGCAGCACTTGCAGTCCAATGTCACGGGGTCTATGTTGTGGGAGATGATTATGCTCGGATACAGGCTGCGGAAGTCGAAGAGTACGATGTTGTCGTGTATGCCTTTCACGGGTTCGACGACGAACGCGCCCTCATAGGCCTCGTCCTCCCGGTTGTCGAACTCCTCGTCCGACGGCCTGTTGGGGACGAGCATTTTCTTTTCGAAGGCTTTTCTCATGAGCAGATTTTCGACGCGCTGGCTTGAGCTCATCCTCGACGTCTCGTAGAGCGGCTGTTTGACTACTCTTGCGAGCTCGTACTCCAGCGGGAGCATTTCCATCGCAATCTTCAAGGTCATATCGGCGTCGTTCATGGAGTACTTTGCGAGCGTCTCGAAGTCTTCGGCTTTCGGAGAGTCCCACAGCTTGTGCATATCAGCCGCCTTTACAGAGGCCTTGACTTCCAGTTTGTCTTCCCCGAACATGCTCTGGTAGACGTCCTCCAGCTGGTAGCGCGGAAGGTTGAAAGTGCGCCTGCAGACGGGGTAGATGTCGACGTGCGGCCTTCCTGTTATGCGGGCGCCCATATTCATCCCGCGGCGCTCTATCTTCAGCTCCCGGTCGCCGAGGCCCATGTTCAATAGAACCTTGTTTTTGTCCGCCCGCTCCTTGATGTACTGGAAGTCGAAGTTGTCGCTGTTGTATCCTGTGATTATGTCTATCTCGCTCGAATCGAAGATTGCGACGAAGCGTTCGAGCATGTCAGACTCGCTCTTGCAGTATTCGATGTAGTCGGCTTTCACCCCCTCGAGTTTCTTGTAGGTATAGACTGCGCGCCTGCCGAGATTGTCGGCGTAGCTCATCATTATTATCGGGTCGCGATGGGCGTTCGGCTCGCCGCGCGCGTTGTAGACCTCGATGTCTATCGCGGCCACGTTAAGCTTTATCTTGTCCGCATTCTCCATCGGCGTAAGTCCGTTGTCTATCATATACCTCCTTGCGAACGGAATGTCGGCCTCGTAGACCGCCTCGCACTCTCCGACGGCTCTCACCTCCTCGCGCAGCCTCGGGACTTCGCCGGGCATCGTTGTCACTATCCTAAGGACCTTGGTGTCAACGCCGTGCTTCAGCATCGCAATCTCATCAGCCTTGACCACGCCATTCAATTTTCTCACCGAATCGGCAAGCGCGTCAAGGTCCGTTCTCGCCGTGGCATAGAAGTAAGGCTCAAAGCCGACCGCCTCTTTGATTTCGCGGCCTGATTCATTCTTGTAGAACAGCCTTATAACGGCCTTCCCGTCTTTCGTCACGTAGTCGGCGTCAAGCAGGCATTCCATCGGATAACTCATTATCTTAGGCGTATTTTAATTCCTCCTCACAGTTTATAGGCGACATGGAAGTCTGTTTCGTCAAGATGCACGGGGCCGGGAACGATTTCATCCTTGTTGACGAGTGGAACGGCTCTATCGTTCCCGCCGGACGAAAGCCATCTTTCGTTTCAAAATTTTCTGACAGGCATTTCGGCGTGGGCTCTGACGGCGTCATCTTCGCGCAGAAGTCCAAGATTGCGGACGCGAATTTCGTTTTCTACAATCCCGACGGCGGCCGGGCCGAGATGTGCGGCAACGGCATCCGGTGTTTCGCCAAGTTCCTGTACGAGAGCGGTCATGTGAGAAAGCAAAGCATGCGGTTGGAGACGCTTGCCGGCGTTAAAGAGGCCGAGCTTAAGGTCAGGAATGGCGTTGTTGCCGAAGTCAGTGTCGGCATGGGCGCCCCCCAGATTAAGCGGATGGATGCGCAGGTTTTGGGCAGTCCTTCCGGCATGATGATTGGGGAGTTTGTCCCGGAATTGGGTGTGAGTGTTACGGCGGTGGGCATGGGGAATCCGCATGCCGTCGTGTTTGTGGACGACGTCGATTCCGTTGATGTCCGGTCGGTTGGAAGCAGGATTAGGCGCTACAAGAAACTCTTCCCCCGCGGCGCGAACGCCCACTTCGTGCAAAAAACAAAGGAAAACGAGTTCAGGATAAGGACATACGAGCGCGGCGTTGAAGACGAGACGCTCGCATGCGGAACTGGAATATGCGCAAGCGCGGTCGCGGCGGTATTGAACAAAAAGGCAGACCCGAAAAAGCCAATCATACTAAAAGCCCTCGGCGGGAAACTGAAAGTAGAGCTAGAGATGGAAGGCGGCTTAATAACACAAGTCCGACTGACTGGTTCGGCAGTGGAAGTGTTCAGGGGCGATATAAGGAGTTAATCGTCCTGTCGGGCGTTTTACCGGTATCTATCCGCTTTCGTACGCTCCTTTGACTTTGCCCGTTTCGTTGTGCTCTATGTTGTAATTGGCGACCGTCAGGTTGTAGTCAATGGTCACGTCGATGGAGTAGGCATCCCCGGCAGTACCGGCAATGCAGCCCCATGCCTGGACGTTTAAGTTCTCGTTCCCGCCAACAGCGCCCGCAGGTACGGTGCCTGTTGCGCATGCAGTCCCGCTGCTTGAGGCGGTTATCGAATTAATCCTAATATACCCTCCCGCGCCATTCGTGAAAATGCACGTGAAGTTGCCAGAGGTAGTCAGCCTGCAGGTTGATAACTGCGGCATGATTTTCACAAAGCCGGACGAAGTCGCCGGCGTGCCGCCCAGGTTGAATATGCCCAGCCGCCACATCACTATCCCGACAATCATCACAACTAAGACCGCCCATCCATACGTCATCAGGTACTCCATAGCACCCTGGCCTCTCCTTCCAGACATTGTCAATAACCTCAATAAATCATCCCTCCAAGGGTGCACTTAGACAATAGCCTTAGCACAATGGAGAACTTGATAGCTTCATTATTCGATTGTCCGTTTATATCTACATACGCATCATAAATCCCCCTTCATCCTAATATCTACATATGCCAAAACCAACAGAAGCCGGAAGGCCTGCCAATCCCGGCAATGCCGGCGCTCAGGCGCACAATACCTACGATGGCATGCTTTACAATGTGCTAAAGGCATTAGGCCCTAAGGACTTCCTGAAGGAAAGAAGCGCGCGCCGGATACCGGACGGGGCGGTAAGGTTCATGGCCACGCTTCCGAATCGCAGGGAATACGATTCGTCCGAGGTGGAGGACGTCCGGAGAAAGTTCAACTGCAGTGACATAATGGTATTGCACGGCGCCGCGCTTGAGGTCAACGGCAGGGCTGTCGTGATAACCGGTCCTCCGGGGATAGGCAAGTCCACGGCATTGCGAAGGCAGTACAAGCGCAATAATGCGCCTATCATAGAAGACAGTTTTGTCCTTGTCGGCGTTGACAAGACCGACGGCGGCCTCAAGTTGATTGAAACCGGCATGTATCTGGGGCAGAAGAGGCAGGTGGTTTCGCGCAGCATGAGGAAACTCTTACATATGCAGTCGCCTTACATAACATTGCATGGCGATAAGGCAGACTCCGGGCAGTTCGAGAAAGTCAGGCGGCTGGGCATGTCAATCAGCCATTGGGCTGGCGTGATGGAGAATTTATTAACTCCGGCGTCGCCGAAAGTCAGGGAATTTCACCCAAGGAGCATGGCAGTCTCGGATTTGATATACTGCGTGCACAAGAAGGACGAGTACCCGCCGCTGCTACTGCCTGAAGGCGAAAAGCCCAAGAGCATGGCGTCTGAGGAGTTCATTGAAAAGGCCGGCGGCGCAAGAATGCACGTCTTCCGGCTGCCTGACAATCGCATCAGGGCTAAGCTCCAGCTGACGCTCGACCAGCTCGTATGGACGACGAAAGGCCTTTGATTTACTAGTTCCTGCTGTTGAAGAATTTTTCCAGCTGTTCCTGCGGGTTCTCGGTCACCCTGAAGCCGTAGTCGTCGGGCAGGCATTTGCGGTAGTTCGCCCACCTGTATCTCTCGTCCATGAGGAGTATCGCGCCCTTGTCGGTCCCGCTTCGAATGCACCGGCCTGCGGCCTGCAGCGCGCGGTTCATCGCAGGATAAGTGTAGCCGTAGTCCCAGCCGCGCTGGAATTTCACGTCATAGTAGTCTATCAATGCCTGCGTCTCGAGGTCGGGCCTTTCCAGCGGGAGGCCGATGATGAGTACCGCGGAAAGCATGTTGTCCGGGTAGTCGACGCCCTCGGAGAGGGAGCCGGCCTGCACGCCCATGAGCATGCCTCCGCTTCCGTCCTTCATACGGATGAGGCGGGAGTACAATTCCTTGCGCTCGCCTTTGGTCATCTCTTTCCTCTCCATCAGGAGCGGCTTGTTGAGCGGGTGTTTGACAAGCTCGCGGCCTATTGCGTTCATTATGTGATAGGCTGGGTGGAATACCGCGATGTTGCCCGGGATGTATGATGCTGCATGCCTTATGGCTTCGGCGTATTTCCTGTACATGAGGTCGCTTCGCTTGGCGTACTTCGTCGTCATGCCGGTGACGATTAGGCCGAGCTTGTTCTCGGGCGGGAAGGGGGATGCGTACGAGCCTTCTCGTCTGCGTTTTTTGTCAAGGCCGAGGACTTCGGCGTACATCGCCAGCGGCAGCAATGTCCCGCTCATGAGCACCGCCGAGTGCGCCGCGTCGAAGACGGGTTTGCATGAGACTGCGGGGTCGAGGCATTTGTAGCTTAGTATTACTCCTTTGTCCGTCTTCCTCAGGATGCGGGCGTAGCCTATGTCCTCTCCGGTCCAGCTGTCGAGGAAGTTGTATACGATGCGGGCGTAGGAGCGGTAGCGGTTAGGTATCTTCAATACTTCGTCGCCCAATGCGTCCAATGACGCTAGAATGTCGTCGTAGGACGTCTTCGTCGCCTCCTTTATCGCCGATGCGAGCTCGTCCTTGGCGACAAAACGCTCGTCGCCCTCTCCCAGTTTTCGGGCGAACTTTTTAAGAATCCTTGCGATGTCCTCAAGGTCGCTCTCAAGGTTCTTACGGCCTAGCACTGCCGCCTCCTTGGCGGCCATCTTAAGCACGTAGTCGCCGAGGTTGACGCTCAGAAGCTTCCTTACCCGCTCCGGGAGGTTGTGGGCTTCGTCTACTATGAGGATGCAGTCCTCGAGCTCCTTTTCCAGCTTCCCGAGGAAGGCCTCCCTAATCTTCGGGGAGAATACGTGGAAGTAGTCGCAGATTATCACGTTCGACTTCTTCCCGGCTTCGATGCAAATCTCATACGGGCACAGGTTCTTGTCCGAGCATCTCTTCACGATTTCCTCGTTGTGCATGAGCGCGCCCCTTACCTGGGCTATCATTTCCAGCGCCTTGTCAGTCAGCCGTCCCTTGCGCACGTTGTTGTAGTAGGCGCATGTCTCGTCCTTCTTCTTCGACCTGCAGAATTCGTTGAACTCCCTCGAATCGAGGTCCTCGACGTTGTGCTGGCACATCCAACGCTTGCCGATGATGTCGACTGCTGTCGCGTTCACCTTGTGCCGCAAGTTTATGCTCGCTAGCGTGTCTATTACTATCGTGTGCTGTGTGTGTTTCGGAGTTAAGAACAGTATGGTCTTCTGCTTTTCAAGCGCGTATTCCAATGCGGGGGCGAGAGACGCGACGGTCTTCCCGATTCCTGTCGGCGCGTGGGCGAGGAGAAGCTGCCTTGATTTTACCGCATCTTCGACATCGTGAAGGAAGTCCTCCTGACCGCCGCGGACGATTGCATAAGGGAACAGGCTCGGCATCCCTCCTTCATTGGTATCTTAGGTAATAAATCAAATAGTAGAGCAACGGAAAAGTAAGATGGCAGACGTCCTACTCATAAGCTATCCGCCAGCCCAAAAACCAAAGGACATGCAGTCGCCCTGCCCGCCGCTGGACGCCTGCATCATCGCATCAATGCTGGAAACCGGCGGCCATACCGTAGCAGTCTACGACGTTGCAGTGGAAGAATCGCCCCTTGACAAAATCCTCGCGTCAGAACGGCCGTCCATCGTCGGCCTTGCGGTGCCTAGCGCCGCCCTCCAGCCGGCCGAGCGCGACCTTGCGATCATCCGAAGCGTACTGCCTGGCGCGAAAGTCGTCCTGACCGGCCAGCATGTTACGGGCGACCCGTCAATCACATCCGGCATGGGCGTCGATTATGGAGTACGAGGCTTTCCATGCGCCGGCTTTACACGGCTGTCTGAATTCATCATGCAGGGCATTGGCTCGCTCGAAGAAATCGAAGGGCTCGTCCGGCATGCCGGCAATAAAATAACCTTATCAAACAGCAAGCACGCCGAATCCGAAAAAATCCCATTTCCCGCATGGCATCTGCTCGACATAAAACGATACAACTACTTCCCGATAGCCGGTTCGCTCGGCTGCCCCTTCCGCTGCGACTACTGCCGCAGCACCGGGCCGTTCTATCCCTGGCGCGATGATTATCTACCACGTCCGCCTGCCGATATTGTTGCCGAAATCAAGCAGGGCGCATCATTGGGAATAAGCACATTCGACTTCATCGACGGCGTCTTCACACACGACCGTAAATGGGTGAATGACTTGTGCGGCCTGCTGGAGGAAGAATGCCCTAAAGCCCGATGGGCATGCAGCACCCGTCCCGACAAGGCAAACCTGGAAATACTGAAGGCCATGAAAAAAGCCGGATGCGTGCAAGTGTCAATGGGCGTCGAGTCGGGATGCGAGCGCGTCAGGCGCGCAAACGGCCGCGACATAACGGACAGGACAATACGCCAGGCATTCCAAGATTGCCGCAAGGCCGGCCTGAACGCAAGGGCGACCGCAATCATCGGCCTTCCGGGCGAAACCTCCTCAGAAATCGAAGACACGCTCGCATTCATCTCAGAACTACGGCCGGCCCATGCTGGCTTCTACCCGGCCATCCTGGTGCCCGGCTCGAAGCTGTTAGACAGGGCGATAAAAGAGGGCATAATGCCAAGGGACGCCTGGACGCTCTACATGCAGGGAAGAATGCAGATTCCGATTTACCTGCCGGAAGGCATCACGCGTGAAGAGATATCAAATTACCTCAAGGACGCCCACAGCAATTTTTACAATATACCCTTATAGAAACAATAAATCCACCTACTGCTCCAAACTCACGACGCCGCCCGCGTCAAACAAGGCCTTCAATGTCGCGGCCTCCGCCGCCTTTGCATAATGCTCGTCGCTTTCCCTCTTCTTGAGCTGTACTATATACATCACGTCGGTTATCCCGGCCTTCTTGAGTATTCCCTCGACGCTATGCCCGACCCTTTCCTCGGTCGTCTTTTTCAGCGAGAACTCGTGGAGCAATGCTAGCGGGTGGATGCCGTTACCGAGGACGCCCGGTATCAGCGAGATGTTGAGTATCTCGCCCGCATCCCCGCCAGTCCCGGAGTTGACCACGGTAATGCCGGCCTTCTTCCACTCGATGATGCTCAAATTGTCAATGCCGTGCTTCTGAAGGGCTTTTCGCACCTCGTCAAGGTTTTCGCTGCAGACCTGCAGCGTGATTTCCCTCCCAACAAGGCTCAGCTGGATGATATCGTCGTGCGACAATTCCTTGAACAGCTTCTCAGTGCTGCCTCCCCCATAAGAGCCGCTCAGGGCCACCTTGTGCTTCATCTTTTTTTGCCTGCAACCTTGACGATAATATCCTGCATGATTCCCGCGGCCATAACGGTCGTCGCCGTCGTATCATACAACGGATTAACTTCCACGATGTCCGCTCCCGCGAGTGTACTCTTTTGGATTAGCCTGTTATAAATGAAGCGCACGTCCTCGAGCGAGAGCCCGCCCGGCTCCGGATTCGACACACCGGCCGCTATATGAGGCGAAATCGCGTCGAAGTCGAGCGTCAAGTACACCCTCCTGCCCTTCAGATTTCCAAGGAGCTTCTCGATATCCTTCCGCCCGCAACCGCAATGGACTATGCCGTGCTTCCTGGCGTAATCATCCTCATCCGACGTGAAGCTTCGCGCCCCAATCACGCCGACGTCAAAACCCGATTCTGAAATCCTCCTCATCACGGCCGCATGGGACCACTTTTCGCCGAGGTAATCGTCCTTCAGGTCAAGATGCGCGTCAAGGCTCAGCACAAACGTATCCTTCGGAAGGCCCGCCAAGAGCGCATGCGTTATCGTGTGCTCGCCGCCGAGCCCGAGGATAAACACTCCATGATTTTCCTGCCTAGCCCAATTTACGGAATCCTCAACGCACCGGAGCGTCTCGCGCGCGTTGCCGGGAACGGCCTCGACGTTGCCAATGTCGCAGAAAGGCAGCCCGAAAAAAGTTTCCTCCTTCTCCAATTCGAAAAACTCCCTGCGAATCTCAAGCGGCGCAGTCCGCGAGCCTGCGCGATAGCTCGACGTCGAGTCGAAAGGCACGCCTATCAAAGCGACAGCCGCCTCCTTAATGTCGCAGTTGGACTCAAGTATCAGATTCCTGTTCAAGTAAAGCATCTCCTAAACCTATAAGTAATACGCGGATTAAAGAAGTTGAAAGGGCAAGCGCCTAAAAACAAAACTAATATCCACAATCGACGATAAATTAACATGACTCCGAAAAAAAAAGAAGACAGAAGAGCAAATCCCCCACTATGAAGCCTGCACGCAGGGGCCGTTCACCGGCGTTCCCGGCTGGGCTAAACTACAGGCCGGAATTATGAGGGACGGCGAGCACGCGAAACCCGGAAGCTGGATTCCGGGCTATGCCGAAACCCGGCAACAGACCGAAGGCATGTCATTGCCCAAAGTAAAGCCATTGAAGAAAACCAGATGACGCTCCACTACAAGAACCTTAAACTCGAATTGTCCAAAGACGTCTACGAGCCGGCCGAAGACTCCTTCCTGCTCGCAGACGCAATAGTCGTGAACGCCGGCGAAAGGGTGCTGGACATGGGCACCGGCACCGGCATCCTGGCGCTGCTCGCATCCGCCAATGCCTCGCGCGTGCTGGGCATTGACATAAACCCCTCGGCCGTAACGCTCGCGCAAAAGAACGCAAAACAAAACAACATCACGAACGCTGAATTCAGGTTCGGCGACCTCTTCTCCGGAGTCGACGGAAAATTCGACGTAATCATATTCAACCCGCCCTACCTCCCGCTGGAAGAGGAAGGATTGCTGGCCCGCGCATGGAGCGGGGGAAAGAACGGCATCGAGGTACTGGG
>JAQTQS010000041.1 GCA_028712125.1 Candidatus Altarchaeota archaeon | reverse complement strand
CCGCCTAAGCACGCCAAGCGGAAAATCAAGCAGCTCAAGCAGCAGCTCCCGAATTTCAAGCTCAAAGGCCAGCAGCTCAAGCTCTAGCAGCAAGAGAACTACCACAACGACTACAACGACGATTGTAACCCGGCTTTTTGTTAAGGAAGGCAACCAGTTTTCTTCAGCATCCGAAAGTTACGCCACCGCGACCCACTGTACAAGCGGCACATGCGGCTGGGTTGTCGGCGACCAGGTTATTGTAGGCGTTTATCTGAGCGACCCCGGCACATGGAGTGGCACAGTCACCTGGAACTTCAACTTGAGCACGCTCAACCTAACCCGAGTGCAGAGCGCTAGACTGAACATAACGCGCCCAAACTACTATGGCAAAGGACTCCACAGCACGTTGAACACGGGGACAGGGACCGTCAAAGTCGGCGCAAGCGAGATAGCACGCCATAGGACGAACATAACCCAGTGCGGTGCGGACTGGTTTGCCCACGAATGCGGCACGCTGACGCTCAATTACACGATACCCGTGAATTATCTCACTGCTAACACGCCCATAACATTGAATGTAACGTCAAAGACGGCATGGGATGTGGATAGTATTACATTAATCCTAACAACGGCATAATACCCGACAGCCCTATTAAGCAGTACAGCCGTTCCTGTTCTAGCCAAGAATGCAAAATATTTATCCTCATTGCGAATAATAGCACATGAAAGGATTGCTAATACTTCCCATCGCACTGATTGTCATGTACTCTGGTTGCCTGGGCGGCAGCCAGTTTAAGGAGACGCCTTCCACCACGTTAAAGGTTCTTGCATCAAATGCCACCACGGCCATCCAATTAACGACAACCAGCATCCCCTCCACAACCCTCCCTGTCGCAACCCTATTGTCGGTTTCGACCACGAAAGCCCATGTAACGACGACATCCACTACCTTGCGTGTTCCTGAAGGGATAATTGACCCGGACTTTGAGGTCGTCGCCTATGACAGTGCGCTCGCCTGGAACGGGACGAACATCCTTTCCGACAACCACGTTGAGGGCCGGCCGAGGATTGTGGAGTTGAACATGTACGGGGAAATAATTTGGGAGTATGTGTTGCCAAGCGAATTCAAGGATTATACCAATCCCGGATTTGATGTTGAACTGCTTCCAAGCGGGACCATATTGTTCGTCCTTCCCCGTAAGGGCGTGTATGAAATAGACCGGCAGGGTAGCGTCGTGTGGTCTTTTCCGGACACGATGGTTTCGCACGACGCAGACCGGCTTGCGAACGGGAACACGCTCATAGCTTTCGGCAGCAACGACCGTCCGGGGGATTTGAATGTGAGAGAAGTCGACCCGCGCGGAAAACTCGTGTGGTCGTGGAGCGCAAAAAACGAGTTCTACGACCAGTTCAAGGGCATGAACATTGAAGGATGGACGCATACGAATGCGGTGGAAAGGCTGTCTAACGGGAACACCCTTGTCAGTCTAAGGAACTTCGACACGATAGTCGAAGTAAATCCCGACGGGGGCGTAGTCCAAAAAATAGCCATGGACGGCATGGACAATAATCATGACCCGGAGCAGCTGGGCAATGGGAACATCCTTTACGCAACGCACGCAAAGCCGCAAAGGGCGGTTGAGCTTGAAAACGGCACATGGCGTGAAGTCTGGAATTACACCGTAAAACGGCAGATGGCATGGCCGCTTAGAGATGCGGACCGGCTGCCCAACGGCAATACCCTCATAACCGGCTCTACCGTAATCCTCGAGGTCACGCGCAACTGGACGATAGCCTGGCAGCTGAACCTGAAGACACAAGCATTCGACATGAAAGAAGCCAGCCAGTTCGGGTTCTACAAGACGCAAAGAGCGTGGCAAACGCCCTAAGTGCGCCGGACGCTAGCGTATTTTTCCCTATGTCATCCCGGTAACCTCCATCATTGGCGGCAGAATTCATCCGTGGAATACGCCCGATTTACCATTATGTCCGCGCCTTTCACCACCACGAACTCGCTAAGCCCTATCTCATCATCCGCGCCTCCCCAGTCATACGTATACCCCAGCCGGGTCCACGGGTAGCCCCCGGGACCGTAGGACGCGTTTTTAAGCTGATTGAAAAACTCTCGGTATTCCGGGCTTGCATCTTTTGAGAAGTCAAGCTGCGCTTCCGTGTCGTTTATCCCCGGGTCCGGACTCGGCCGAAAGAGGTCTTTCGGGCTGGCCCATATCTCTACGAACCATTTCTTGCCGTTGTGCGGCGGCAGGCCGAGAAGCTGTTCGAGCCTTAGGACGCATGCATCTCCGGTGATTTCATTCCCGGCTATGAAGCCTTTCAGCTGCGGCGCGGTCGTGACCCAGATTTCCCTTGTCGCATTCATCGTCGTCTTGTTGACATAGCCGTCCCAGGAAGTCCATGTGACGACCAAGACGCGGCTATTGCCCGGTTCACCCGACCAAACCAAGTTAGTGTTGGACTCTACGATGGCCGTCAGGTTCCTGCATATCTCGCCTTCCTCGGCCGTCTCGGCGTCTTTTATCGCGCGCGCGTAGGCTTCTTTGAGCGCTTCATCTCCAGATTTCCCTTCGGGCGTTCCCCTGATTCTGCTCCTTTCGGGTGGCTCGTGAGACATGAGCATGTACGCGCACGCTAGCACGCCAGCAAGCATCAAAAAAACAACGACCGGCCTTGTTTCCATTATCGTACTGCCTATTGCGAAGCCGTGATTTTCACGCACGTCCCGTTGACGCACGCCCCCATGCATTTTTGTTCCGGTATGGGCGCTCCGACGACAGAGCCGGTGCTCCAGGACTCCTTTTGCACGCAATACGCGTCCGCTCTTCCGGGATTCTTGCAAAGCTGGCTCACCTTCTTCAGATAGACGTCTCCCAGATAGCAGACGCGTTTTTCGATTTCCAAACCGCAGTCGCTGTTGTGACTGCAGGCTATGGCAATCTCCGTAGAAGTTGTCGTCGAGGCCGCAGACGAGGTTATGACTGCCGTTGACGTTTCCTCAATTGTGGTGGTCGCCTTCGTCGTCGTTGTCGTCGTTGTAGTGTAAGCAAGACTTGTAGTCGTGGTTTCCTCCGGCGTTGTTTTAACCTTCTGGAGGGCTAATGCAAGAGCCAAGATAGCGACGACGGCTATTACTGCTGCCGCGATGTAAACCGGCCTGGAAGACTTCCTCTCATAATTCTTATTAACCTCTTGGAGGCTCATAGTACTATCCTTATTGCATAAACGACGTATTAAACTTATCATTATCCTATATTTTACGGCAGGAACATTCGATGCTTATCACAAGCCAAGTTCGATATCCTCCAGTTTCGCGCCGTTCCCCAATGCTTTTATCCCCTCTGAAACCAGCTTCAGCACGTCCTCCGGTTTTTTGCCGCGAAGAATGTCCAAAGTTCCGCCCGTAAAGCCCTTCAGCCTGCCGACCTCGGAGAGGAACGCCAGCCGCTCTCTCTTCTTCGGCATGAAGTCCCCTATCGCGCCGCTGCAGAACCCGCAGTCCCCGAAGAGGCTGAGTCTCTCATGGCCTATCATGGCATTGGCCGCGACCCTGAAGCCTGGGTATTCCGCCGCTGTCGCCCGGTGGTGTATCAACGGCTGCTCGGCCCGGTTGATGTCAACGCCCGATATTATCAGCAGGTCGTATTTTTCCGCTAGCTCGGATACGCGCCTTATCTGCTCTGGAGTGTTCCGATGGGGCATTATCGCTATGCCCTCTACGCCGTTTTTCGCAAGGTACTTCACAATCTCCTCTAGGTTGTTGTCCTCGTCGCATGTTTTGTCGCCGAGATACGCGTAAACCGGAATGCCGCCCAGCTTCTTGATTTTAGCCGAAACCTCCCTGATACTCGAGCACTCCCTCTCGTCGGGCTTGATAAGGACGGAATTCGGGGCCTTGTCCTTCGGCTTCAGCAGGCCGTCCCTCAGCACGTCCTTGAAGTCCTCCTCGTTGGATAGCTTTGTTTTTTCCTTTTCCGTGAGCGCTCTTCCGAACAGCGCCTCGACGAAATCGGCTTTCCTCTCGCCGGGCACGCTCGCGTTAATCTTCCTTGCCAGCGCTATCATCAGATGCCTGTCGGTGGCGTTGCCCGTATTCCGTTTATTATCCCCCTCCCTGAACGTCAGCGGCACGATATCCCGGTCGTAGCCTATTTTTATCTTTTCGTAATCAACCCTAAATTGCAGGCATACCTCCCCTAAAAGCCCGTTAACGCCATCGCTCCTGATAACCTGCTTTCTGCCGCCGTACAGCCCGAAAAACGCGCCGCCCTCCATCATGACGCGGTTCCTACTGTCCTTGGCCTCCATAATGCCGTCGGCAATCTCCCTTTGGAATTCCCGATGCCGGTTCCCGGGAATCGCATGGGCGAGGAAATATATCACATTCGGCATGCCGGGGTAGTTCCAGACCAGATTTTTCAAGAAGTTGTCGTCGCTCGCATTCGTCCTCAACTCCATCCCGCTCGTCGCCTTGGTATCGCAGATGCGGGCCGCCTCAAGGAACTCAAAGTTGCCTGCGACAGTGTCATGGTCTATCTTGCCTGTGACCTCAAGCCCGTTCAAGTAAGAAGCCCAAGCGGCAGCGGCCGGCGAATAAGGGGAAAACGAAGCCCAAGTGTGGATGTGATTGTTGCTCTCCTGAATTCCGGCCGGAGGCGCAATCTTCCCGCTCCTGACAAGCCCCATCAGCTTCCTGAGAGACTCCATCCTCCCGCTCATGGTGGAATCCCTGTCAAGCAGCACGGCCTCAAGCTCCAGATGCTCATTGCACTTTAATTCAATCCCGACGACGCCTGCCTTAAAATCATCCCCCCCCGCCTGCATTGAAAACTGGCCGGCTTCCATCCGGCCATAGATATTGCCATCCGAAAGAAGCTCTCTGGCATAACCAAAATGCGCAACGACCAAAGACTTTACGCCGCATGCGCCCTCGCGGGAAAGCCACACCCTGGTGAAAAGGTTCCTGCCATCGTCGGTTGCGGCAATCTCATCTGGATCCAGCAAAGGGGCGTAAGCGTCGGCCGAGCCCTTGATGCCTGACGCGCTCAGCATGGCCATAATGCTAAATAATGGCGTGGGCGTAAATAAAGCATTGGCCAGTCTGCCGGAGACTCGCCGGCAGTCATCACGCCTGCACGCGAGGCAAACACTCATGCCCTGGTTTATAACCGCCTAATCGAGTATTCTAATGGTGGCCGTGATGGAAAAACTCGCCAAGAAAAGGAAGGTGTCGGACCTGAAGGAAGGCGACGCCGTGGACGACATATTCTTCGTAAAATTCAAGAAGGGCGTAAGTCCCTACGTAAACGGATTCGCATTCGAGCTAACGCTCTCAGACAACAGCGGGAAGAACATCGAGTACAAGTACTGGGGCGGCAGGGACGAAAACAAGGTGCGCGCCATTTACGATTCGCTCAAGCCGGACTCCGTCGTACACGTCCAGGGCAAAGTCTCGGCCTACCGGGGAAAGCTCCAGCTCGCGACAAACGAGCCCGCAATCATAGAAGCATTGCAGGAAGGATTTTACGACAACGCGGACTTCGTCAAACCGTCGAGGAAGGACCCGGACAGGATGTACTCCGAGCTGTTGAAAGCGATAAGCGCGGTCGAAAACCCGGGTTTAAAGAAGCTACTCTCCGGCATATTCCAAGACAAGGACATCGAACGCAGATTCAAAACCCAGCCCGGGGCAATCGAAATACACCATGGCTGGACCGGCGGCCTCCTACAGCACACGCTCGAAGTACTGAGCTACTGCCGCACCAGCGCTGAAAACTACCCTCAGCTCGACAAGGACCTCCTGACCGCAGGCGCCCTCCTCCATGACATAGGAAAGCTCGAAGAACTGACAGTCACGACAAGGATAAAAGGCACGAAAAAAGGCCAGTTGGCAGGTCATCTCATACTCGGCACGATATACGTCTCAAGGAAATGCGAAGAATACGGCCTGGATGCGGACACGCAAGACAAGCTGTTGCACATCATCATAAGCCACCACGGCAAGCTCGAGTACGGCTCGCCCAAGGAGCCGATGTTCCCAGAGGCCATTGTGGTGTACTACGCCGACGAACTGAGCGCCAAGATAACCGAAGTCATCGAATTCGTAGCCGACTCAAAAGCCGACACCGAGGACGACTTCATGTACCACAAGAGATACGGCAAGAACATACTGCTGAAATAAAAAACAAACATCGAGCCGCAAACTTAAAGCCGAAGGGATATCCAGAGATAACGCAGCCATTACATTAATAATTTAGGCATATCGCTCGCATACAAACTACAACTCGTCGTATATGTCGATGTAGCGTTTCGCCGTCTGCGTCCAGGTGAACTGGCGCACCGTCTTCTTGGCGTTCTCGCCCATCCTGCGCATGGACTCGCCGGTCGGGTCCCCAAGCAGGTACTTAATCCCCCAAGCGATGCTCTCAGGCGTCTGGTAGACCTTGATGCCGTTGTAGAAATTGTCTATAATCTCCCTCGGGCCGCCTACATCGGTAGCGACGACGGGCTTTGACGCGGCCCAAGCCTCCAGCGTGATTATCCCGAAAGGCTCGTTTCGGCTTGGCACGCAGACCATGTCGCACGACTTGAAGAGACTGCACTTAAGCGTGTTATCGGATACGTAGCCGATGGTGTGAACGTTGTCGCCGATGCCTAAATAGTGAGCGCGGCCGTTGACGTGGTTTATCATGTCACCGCCTCCTCCGGCGAAGATGAACTGCGTGTCGTTCCTGAACGAGACTACTTCCGGTACGGCTTCTACCAGCAGGTCGGGGCCTTTCTGGTGGCACATGCGCCCCATGAACAATACGACCGGCTCTTCCGACTCTATGCCGTAGTTCTCCTTTATCTGCGTCGTGTCAACCTTCCCCCTGAAGTCTGAGGGGTTGATTCCGTTGTATACGACCCTCGTCTTGCCCCTTGGCACCTTGTACTTGCTGTGAAGCTCGTCCTTCATGGTGTAAGATACCGTGGTCACGACTTTAGACAGATAGCCGCCAAGCCATTCCCGGTAGCGGACGCGCCCGGAAAACCAGTTGTCGTGGTCCATGTTGCCGTTCCTTCCGAATTCGGTCGAGTGGGCGGTCCACGCGAAGTCGTATCCCTTGTTCTTCTTGATGTTGGCCATGGCGTTGACCACATGCCAGTCGTGGGCGTGCAGGACGTCGAACTTGCCGTATGTGCTTTCTACAAAGTGGAAGCATGAGACCATGCTGTCGCAGACGTGGTCCATGTACTCAATGAAGTCCTCGCAGGCCGGTGAGACGCAGCGGTGCTCGTATACGCCGTTGATAAGCTCGTGTTCCTGCTGCCCGTGGCCTATCCTTGTGAATACATGGACTTCGTGGCCGAGTTTTGCAAGGGCGCATGCAAGGTTTGTCACTACCTCGGCGACTCCTCCGACCGCTACGGAGTTTTTAGTCTCCCATGAAAAGAATCCTATTCTCATTTCGCCCCCCTATCACCCTATCTTTCTGATGTACGTCTTGGTTTTTTCCGTGTATATCTCGATCTTTCCCTCCCGGGAAAGCCATCCTAATGCCATGTTGAATATGTCTTCGCGCCTGCTGACCCTCTTTTTGACTATTTGCAGTTCTACTGGCTTTTCTATGCCGCAAAAGTATATCTCGCCGGCAGCGAAACCTATGTCTGGTAGCAAATCCATTTTATAATACACCCCGCCACTGGAAGCTTTTAATAATTTTTGTTATAATATTACCAAACTAGCTTAAAAACCAAATAAAAACAGTTTTGTCAAAACGTTTGTTATTGTACACTAATCCTACACATAGTCAATAATAATCCCATATTTTTTACATATTGTTTGCCAAATCACCAGAGATATAGCCAATTGGCCTTATCATATCGTCCTAAAATACCCGCAATGCTTTTATGCCGCCGTTCACAATTGGTTATCGCGATGGGCTATCGAATGACTGACCGTATTCTAGAAAAGCGAGAAGAAGTCCCGGTAGCGGGAAAACCGAATCAAAAGCGAGAAGAAGTCCCAACGGCAGGAAAGCCGAATCAAAAGCGAGAAGAAATCCCGGCTGGGGAAAAACCGAATCCCGGCGGCATGGAACCCCCTCATGAAGGATTCTTCCGCATGCTCGCAGCCTCCCGCGGAGGACGCCCGGAGGACATCGACATCAAGAAGGACGTCGGCATAACCGCCGGCGAAGTCTACCAGTACCTGGAAAAGAACGGGGAAAGCCATCTTCGCGAAGTCAGGAGTGCAATGGAAAACCGCGGCCCCCTGTTCATGGCAGCGCTCGGATGGCTGCTTCGTGAGGACAAACTTGACATGCGGCTTTCCCAGAATGGCGTGCGTTTGAAGCTGAAATAGTGACCTGTGCAGTCTGTTCTTTTTTATTTACTTTTTGACTTTCAGATAGAATTTCGGCTCCTGCTCGGACCACCCCTTGGAAATGCGCTCTACTTCGCCGGCTTCCAGGGCATTATCCCCCCCTCCAAGCCGTATCTTCTCCATAAGGTCTTTTACCTCAACCCTTGTGTCAACGCAGCCGTCGCGAAGCAGCATCACACCCTGTACTGGCAGGCCGGCTGAAGCCATCATGGCCGTGCCTTCCTTGACCTCCATTGAGCAGCCCACTCCCAGTATCGCCTCAGGCTTGTATTTCTTCACCATACGTCTTATGAAGCTGCTTCCGGGGACGATGAAAAACAGGTAGCCAAGCGATTCAGCCGCCTTTTTCACTTCCGCGATGCCGCACTGGCCGCATTCCACGCACTTTATCCCCTCGGGCGTTAGCTTTGCGGGGCAGTTCGGGCTTCTGAGGCATTGGGGCAGGAAAATGGCCCTCTTGTCATACGGGGTCTTGCGGTAGGCGTCGAAGTAAAGCGAGTTTCGTATCTGGATGAGCATCTGGTCTACTACGTTCTCGTCCACGCGGAAGAGCATGAGTGCGTATTTTATCGGCGCTTCAAGGAAGCTTAGCACGAATAGCGTCACTTTCGGTATGAACACCCTGCGGGACTTGTGGAAGACATAGACCGATATGACGCCGAGCACTACTGCGGCGGCGATGGCTAAAAGTAACATAATGGTAAGTATCGCTATCCCAATTAGGAGCGCCACGGCCACGTATGACGCTTCGAATCCAAGCAACTGCATTTTAATTTAACTGTCTACTATAATAGACATTACCAATATAAATCACTGTTTCAAGATGGACTCAAACGACCCTTTGTTCAAGAAGGTTAACGAAGCGCTGAATGGCATAAGGCCTTTTTTGCAGGCGGACGGCGGCGACGTCGAGCTTGTCGAGGTGAAGGGCGATGTCGCGAAAGTCAGGCTGACGGGAGTATGCCACGGCTGCCCCATGGCGCAGATGACTATTTCGAACGGCATCGAGCGTGCGATAAAGGAAAAGGTTCCTGCCATAAGGCGTGTGGAGCAGATTGAATAGCCCTGATATTTATTCACGCACTCCCATACATAGACAACACTGATTGGGGTGAGTTAAATAGTGGGCACTGCCGTTTCTAAAATCCGAAAGCGCGACGGGCGCATCGTCAAATTCAAGCTGGAGAAGATTTCTGACGCCATCCACAAGGCTGCTGTTTCCGTCGGCATTGACGACATCAAGGCGGCTGAGAAGCTTGCCGGCAGGGTTGAAAAAGAGCTCGACCGAAAGTACGACGGCCATGCAATCCCCGGGGTCGAGGAGATTCAGGACGTTGTCGAAAGGGTTTTGATGGAAGCCGGCGATGCGAGCACTGCCAAGGCTTACATACTTTACCGCCAGCGCCGCAAGGATGTGCGCGAGGCGAAGTCGCTTCTCGGCGTTACCGACGACATAAAACTCAGCTATAACTCCATAAAGGTCCTTGAGAGGCGCTACCTGCGCAAGGGCGAGGACGGGAAGATTAACGAGACTCCAAGCCAGATGTTCCACCGCATCGCCGAGAACATCTCGCAGGCCGACCTGATTTACAAGCCCAAGAGCCTGAAGGAGGCGAAGGAGACTGAAAAGGAGTTCTACGACATGATGACGGCCCTCGAGTTCATGCCCAATTCCCCGACGTTGATGAACGCGGGCCGCGAGCTTCAGCAGCTTTCCGCATGTTTCGTCCTCCCGGTCGAGGATTCCATCGAGAGCATTTTCGAGGCCTTGAAGGACACGGCGATAATACACCAGAGCGGCGGGGGCACGGGCTTTTCGTTCTCGCGCCTGAGGCCTAAGAACGATGTCGTGCGGTCTACCGGGGGGGTGGCTTCCGGCCCCATCTCTTTCATGAAGGTGTTTGATGCGGCAACCGACGTAGTCAAGCAGGGCGGCCGTAGGCGGGGCGCTAATATGGGGATTTTGCGTGTTGACCATCCTGACATCCTTGACTTCGTCACGGCGAAGGAGCGTACCGACGTTTTGACCAATTTTAACATCTCTGTCGGGGTTACCGAAAAGTTCATGGCGGCCGTTGAAAGCAATGGCGAATTCGAGCTCGTCAATCCTCACAGCAGGAAGGTCGTGAAGCGGCTGAACGCTAGGAGCGTTTTTGAGCTGATGGTGATGATGGCCTGGAAGAACGGGGAGCCGGGCATCATCTTCCTTGACCGGATTAACCGGGACAATCCGACGCCGAAGCTCGGCGAGATTGAGTCCACGAATCCGTGCGGCGAGCAGCCTTTGCTGCCCTATGAGGCGTGTAATCTCGGCTCAGTCAATCTTTCTAAGATGGTGAAGGACGGCAGGATTGACTATGAAAAGCTCGGGAAGACCGTCCGCTGTGCCGTGCATTTCCTCGACAACGTGATTGACATGAGCAAGTTCCCGATTGAGAAGATTGCATCAATGGTTCACAAGAACCGGAAGATAGGCCTTGGCGTCATGGGTTTTGCCGACATGCTAATAAAGCTTGGGATACCCTACAATTCTGAGGAAGCATTGAGGACCGCCGGCGAGGTCATGAAGTTCGTCCTTGAGGAAGGCAGGGCGACGTCTTGCGGGATTGCTAAGGAGCGCGGCACTTTCCCGAACTACTCGAAGAGCATTTACCCGGCCATGCCGCTTTCCCTCAGGAACGCAACCATCACGACGATTGCGCCGACCGGGACCATAAGCATCATAGCCAACTGTTCCAGCGGAATCGAGCCTCTTTTTGCGATATCCTACATACGCAACATCATGGACAATACCGAGCTTCTGGAGGTGAATCCTCTGTTCGAGGAGGTCGCCCGGGCGCGCGGCTTCTATTCTGACGACCTGATGCGCAAGATTGCCAAGCGCGGCTCCATCCAGGGCATCGATGAAATCCCCGAGGACGTTCGCAAAATATTCGTGACTTCCCACGACATCAATCCTGACTGGCATCTCCGCATGCAGGCTGTCTTCCAGAAGTATACGGACAATGCGGTCTCGAAGACGGTCAACTTCCCGTCGGACGCGACTACGAAGGACATAGAGCAGGTGTTCATGCTCGCCTACAAGCTTGGCTGCAAGGGCGTTACCGTCTACCGTGACAAGAGCCGGGAGCAGCAGGTCTTGAACATAGAGTCAGTCAACAAGGTGCAGGTTGAATCGCAGCCTATTAAGGAGGATAAGCCGCAGGACGTCCGGCATTCTAAGTCCGAAATCAAGAAATCAGGCAAGTGCCCGGAGTGCGGCTCTAAGATAGAGTTCGTGGAAGGCTGCGCAACCTGCAAGAGCTGCGGCTACTCAGTTTGCAGCGTATGAGACCACGATGGCATGGAGCAACCTCGGTCTGGTGCACATATACACCGGCAACGGCAAGGGCAAGACTACGGCAGCGCTGGGCCTTGCCATCCGCGCCCTTTCTCACGGCTTCACAGTCTGCATGATACAGTTCATGAAGGGCGGCAGGCATATCGGCGAGCTTAAACTTGCCGAAAAGTATCCCAACTTCTCAGTCAGGCAGTTCGGGAAGGAATGCCCGTTCTCAGAGAAGATGAAGATAGGCGCAACCCACTGCGGGAACTGCCGAAGCTGCTTCTTCACCCCTAACGAGAGCAGGGAAAAGGCCGCGGAAGCCATGAAGGAGGCGGTTAAAGCAGCTACGTCCGGCGGCTTTGACATGGTCATCCTGGATGAAATCAACGTCGTGCTGGACAAGAAGATTGTCGGGTTGGACGACGCCGTACGGCTCATACAAACCAAGAATCCGGACACCGAACTCGTTCTGACAGGCCGCAGCGCGCCAAAGGAGCTTTACAAGTACGCGGACTACGTCTCGGAGATAAGCGAGGTCAAGCATCCCATGAACCGCGGAATAGTGGGCCGGCGCGGCGTTGAGTACTGACTTCCAGGATTTAATTGCCCGTACTTCCAAGTGTTTTTACATGGTAATGGACAAGGAGAAGTATACCGAAGCCAAGCGCAAATATGCTGAACGTGCGGGTTTTATGCTGAATCCCGACAGGCAGGTTGTGGGCATGATTGTCGACGGGCTTCTTGATAATATGGAAAAGCACGGAAAGCCCTATTGCCCATGCCGGCCGATGACTTCCGACGATGCCGAGAACAGGAAGAACGTATGCCCGTGCGTCTACCACAAGGACGAGATTGCGAAGGACGGGAAATGCCACTGCTGGCTTTTCGTCAAAAGGCCTTGAATCGCCGAATCTCCTTTTAAGCGCCAACCCCCATTACTATTACCTGATTTAAATGGCCAAACCGGTTATCGACTACAAGAAGTGCATTTCCTGCGGGACGTGCCTCCAGATTTGCCCTGTGGAAGTCTATGCGCGGGATGAGAAGGACCAGAAGAAGATTATAGTTAAAAAGCCCGACGCCTGCGTTGAATGCCGCGCATGCGAGACCAGCTGCCCGCAAGAGGCCATCAAGGTAAACTGATGGGTGTTTTTATCCTGCTGGCGCGAGCCATTGTTTAAATTGCAGTAAACGAATTCTTAGTCAGATTTTAAGGCTTTTTACACATGAAGCGCATCTATCTTGACCATGCGGCCACGACGCCGCTCGACCCGGAAGTGCTTGAGGCGATGATGCCCTACTTCTCGGAGAAGTTCGGCAATGCCTCAAGCCTTCATTCATACGGCTGCGAGGCGAAGGAAGCCCTGGAGGAAAGCCGCGCGGCCGTCGCCAAGACCCTTAATGCGCAGGCTGAGGAGGTTATTTTCACATCGGGCGGAACCGAATCCGACAATCTCGCGATATTCGGCACCGCATACGCGGGCAAAGACAAGGGAAGGCACATTATCACAACTGCCATCGAGCATCATGCCGTGCTCCATCCCTTCCAGCAGCTGTCTAAGAACGGCTTCGACGTCACTTACCTTCCGGCGGACCATAGCGGCCTCGTCGACCCCGCCGTCCTTGAGAAGAGCATCAGGAAGGACACCATACTCGTCTCAGTCATGCACGCCAACAACGAGAATGGCACGATACAGCCCATTAAGGAGCTTGCGGCCATCGCCCGTAA
>JAQTQS010000040.1 GCA_028712125.1 Candidatus Altarchaeota archaeon | reverse complement strand
CCGTGCATTCCGGCCCCAATCCACTCCCCGGCAATGGTTTTTTCTCTTTGCTCAGGCCCAGGACAATCAAAAGTCCGCCTGCCATGTATTCGCCCAGGAAGTCGTATGCAACGCCCCCGACCACGATGACAGGGACGTTCTCCTTGTAGGACTTCATGTGGATTCCGACCCTGTAGCCCACGTCCCCCTTGACGTAGATTGATCCGCCGCGCATGCTGTATCCCACTATATCTCCGGCCGAACCGTGGACTATCACTCTGCCTCCGTTCATGGTGTTTCCGACCGCGTCCTGGGCGTTGCCGAAGACTTCGATGGAAGGCCCGTCCATAAACGCGGCAAGGTCATTTCCGGGGACGCCCTTGATGCTAATCCCGACCCCGCCGCGGATTCCACAACCGATGTAACGCTGGCCGTTTACGTTGTCCAGGGTAATAGACCCGGCTCCTTCTCTCACCCCCTTGCGGACGGCCTCGTTCAGCTCCTTGAAGTCCAGGTTCTTGGCGTTTATTTTCATACGTCCATCTCCGGCCCCTTCACAGCGTGTTTCCGGTAGTCTGCCGGGAGGGCTATCAGCCCGAAGCTGTCGTCCAGCAGGCGGTCCTTGATTTTATTGATGTCTATCCCTGTGTCTATGATGCTGGTAAAGAGGCCTGCGCGGTCTATCTTTCCGACGAAGATGATTCCCTTGAGTTTCCCGCCTTCAAGGACGACTTTCCGGTAGAGAAACTCCTTAGGCTTGTACTCGCTTAGGATGGTATAACCATCGTTCTTCGGGTCAGTCAGGCCAAGTGAGATGGTCGGAAGGCCGTGGATTTCCACTGAGTTCATGGGAAAGCCGCCCGGGTATTCGGCGCTCTTACCGGCCATGTTAAGTCCTGCAACGCGCCCCTGGCGCACTGCAAGAGGCCAGATGGCGATGGTCCTTGGCGCATTGATTATCGTGTCGTGGGCTTCGGCAACGTCCCCCGCGGCGTAAACATCCTCTACGCTCGTCCTCATGCGGCTGTCCACTAGGATACCCCGCCCGGTTTTTATGCCAGTCCCCTCGGTCAAGCCGATGTTCGGCCTGACCCCGACTGCAAGGACGACCATGCCGCATGCAATCTTTTTGCCGTCCTTTAAAACGACGCCTGCGACCCTCTCATGCTCGCCGACAATCTCTTCGACCGTGTTCCCAGTGATGACGTCGACGCCTTTGATCTTGAGATAGGATACCATAACATCCGAGGCCTTCCTGTCGAAGGTTGCGGAAAGAACCCTGTCTGAGAGCTCCAGCACGGTCACTTTCAATCCCAGCTCGACCAGCGCTTCCGTCACCTTAAGCCCGATCAGGCCGCCGCCGACGACGACAACCTGCCTTACCTTGTGTTTCGCCAGGTATTCCCGCACTTTCCTGGCGTTATCCCAGTTCATGAAAGAGAAAACGCCCGGAAGAGCTCCTGACTTGATGGGGGGCGTGATGGGCGCACCCCCCGTCGCTATGAGAAGCTTGTCGTATGGGAGCCTTTTCCCGTCTTCAAGGAGCACCGCCTTCTTTTTTGCGTCAATTTTGACGGCCTTCTTCCCGAATATTTCCGTAACTTCCAGGTCTTTGAGATGAGACTCGCCCTTGTAGAACATCCTCTTGTCGTCTACTTTTCCGGCAAGCCAGTAGGATATGAGCGGCCGGGAGTATGTGTGGTATGGCTCGTCGGATACGACCGTTATTCTGCCTTTCGTATCAACGCTCCGTATCGCCTCGACTGCAGACGCTCCTGCTGTAGAGTTTCCGATTACAACGTATTTCATTCTCCCCTCTCCTCGTATACAAGCGCCTCGTTCGGGCAGTTCTTGACGCACACCGGCTCTTCCAAACCAACGCACAAATCGCATTTGGAGGCGACCTTTTTCTTGGCGGTGTTCCGTGCGATAACGCCGTAAGGGCAGACCATAACGCACATCCAGCACCCCACGCATTTTTCCTCGTCGCACAACACCACCCCCGTGCTTTTATCGGCATGCATCGCTCCTGTAATGCACGCATCAACGCAGGGGGCGTCCTTGCAGTGCCTGCATTGTATCGCGAACGAGACGTGCCCCGACTCCTCGACAAAAAGCCGTGGAACTTCCTTGGGCTCCTCCCGGTAGGCCTTGATTATGTCCTTTGACTTGGAGTGCTGCGTCAGGCAGTGGATTTCACACAGCCTGCATCCGATGCAGTAATCCTCTTTTGCGTAAATCTTTTTCATCCTACCAGCCCTCCCCGGCGTGTTTTATGCCGAGTATTGAAAGCTCAAGCTCCGTAAGCCCTATGCCGCGCAAATGCTCGCGATTACCCCTCAAGGATTCTATTGTATTAATCCCCATGCCCCCCATCATCTCCTTTATCTCAAGAGACCAGGCGTGCAGGAGATTCACAAGCCTTCTTTTACCGATATCCGGGTTGAGCCTCTTTGTCAGATACGGGTCCTGCGTTGCTATGCCCCAATTGCATTTGCCGGTGTAGCACTTCTGGCATACATGGCATCCCATGGCAACCAAGGCGGATGTTCCGATATAGACCGCATCGGCGCCCAATGCGATGGCCTTGAGCACATCCCCGCTGTTTCTTACCCCGCCTGCAACGACAAGGGATGCCTTATGGCGTATGCCTTCTTCCCTAAGCTTTGCATCAACCACGGCCGTTGCAAGCTCTATTGGTATCCCGACATTATCCCGTATGACGGTCGGCGCAGCGCCCGTCCCGCCCCGCAGCCCGTCGATTGCAATAAAGTCCGCACCTGCGCGAACCATGCCCGACGCTATGGCCGCGACGTTATGCACTGCGGAAATCTTGACCCCGACGGGCTTCTCATACTCCACAACCTCTTTTAGGGCGTAGACAAGCTGCTTTAAATCCTCTATGCTGTAGATGTCGTGATGGGGCGCCGGGGATAGCGCGTCCGTCCCCTGCGGAATCATCCTTGTTTCGCTTATCTCGGCCGAGACTTTTTCTCCGGGCAAGTGCCCCCCAATGCCCGGCTTCGCCCCCTGGCCTATTTTTATTTCAACCGCCGCAGAATGCTCGAAATATTCCGGATTGACTCCAAAGCGTCCTGAAGCAACCTGGACTATCGTATTCGCAGCGTACTCGTACAGGTTTTTATGCAACCCTCCTTCGCCGGTGTTATACACGGTTCCCAAATCCCTTGAGGCTCTTGCCAGGGACTGGTGGGCGTTATAGCTTATTGAGCCGAAAGACATGGCGGAGAACATGACCGGGGTCTCCAACGTCAGCTGGGGGGCAAGCTTGGTTCGGATCTCAGGGATATCCCCGTTGCTGAACTCGAGCTTGTTCGGCTTTGAGCCTATGTATGTCTTCAGCTCCATCGGCTCGCGCAGGGGGTCTATTGACGGGTTTGTCACTTGGGATGCGTTCAGAAGCATGTGGTCCCAGTATATCGTATAGGGCTTGTCGCACCCCATTCCCGTGAGCAGTATGCCACCCTGCTCAGCCTGCTTTTGGATGTCCTTTACGACCTGGAAGGTAAAGTTTGCGTTATCCCTTAGTTCAGAGGAGTTTCTGCGAACGGCCAGCGCATTCGTCGGGCATAATGCAACGCACCTCTGGCATCCTGCACACGATTTTGGATTGCTGGTTACCCGATCCTCGTCTTTGTCATAGGCGTGAACGTCGTTTGCGCACTGCCTGACACAGACCTGGCACCGTATGCACTTTTCTTCATCGCGCTCCACGGTGAAGTCCTGCTGTTTTATGTCTAACGCCATCTTACTTTAACGTGAATATCGTGGGCTCCCCTGCCTTAGGATGCCAAGTGTCCGCATGGGGCGCTATCTCCTTTATGCTGCATTCTTCGCTCGACAGGTATACCCTGCTTTTTTCCCGCCCTGCAACCAGGGGCCTTAGTTTTATCCTGTCGTTCAAGCCCATCATGCCGCCCTCGAATCCGACGATTATGCTGAACGGCCCGTTCAATAGCGCTCCGCCGTAGGTCAGCCGTATGGCATTGTAGAATTCCTTTTCCTTTTTTGGCATCCGGCCTATCTGGGTCCAGAACGGGGGAGTCAGTACTTTCGCAACGTACTTCAGGGGAAACTTGTGCTTTCTTGCGAGGAGGTCTATGATGTACGCTATGACTTCGGTGTCTGTCGAGAGCGTGCATTTGTAGTTGAATGCCTCAAGGTAGCGCTTGTTTATCCCGTACGATGATATCTCCCCGTTGTGGACGACCGACCAGTCCAGTATGTTGAATGGATGGGCGCCGCCCCACCAGCCGGGCGTATTTGTCGGAAACCGCGCGTGGGCAAGCCATGTGTGGGCTTTGTAGTCCGCTATTCGGTAAAATTTAGCTATGTCTTCCGGGAAACCCACCCCCTTGAAAACACCCATGTTTTTTCCGGATGAGACGACAAAAGCGCCTCCCATTTTCCCGTTAATCTCCATTGCCGTTTTTTTCACGAATTCTTTCTCATCGGCTTGCTTGGTCATCGGCTGGAGGAAATAACGCCAGAGTATTGGCGGATTTGTTATGTCCAACGTCTCTTTTGTCGGTATCCCCCCTTCGTCCACAATATCAAAACATTTATTGAGGTAATTTTCTGTTTTCTTTTTTATCTCTTCATTTTCGAACATGATATGGAAGGCGTATGCATCCTCATACTTCGGGTAGATGCCGTATCCTGCATAGCCCGCGCCGAGTCCGTTTGAACGAAAGGCCATGAGTTTCATCGCCCGGATTATCGTCTCCCCTTCTATCCTCTTTTTTTTCTCGTCCATGACCCCGAAGAGGCCGCACCCGCTTATTTCTTTGAGATCTTTTTTTATCGGTTCCATACGTTATGCCCGCCAGGAGCATGTCTGCGGTGCCCTGTATAAATACTTCAATAATGCGCATATATATGGTATGTTTAAAAACGTAACTTTTTTTAGGATAATATTTTGTATAATAAACTTTTTTTGGTAATAATTTTATAATAATAAAAAACGATAAATTGAGGCATTATATAGGTAATGTGGACTATTTTGTCAAAAATTTGATATTTCCATCAAAATTAGTTGTAATGTGCAAAAAGTGATATCTTAGTTGTTTATACAATGATTTGCGCCCAATCAGTCACTTTCCGGCATTGGTTTTACTAATAAACTTATCATTTCAACTTTTTGAAATGTTATGGAATTCATCATTTTTAGTAAACATTCAAAAATTATTTTATTTTCTGAATAATAAGCAGAATTTACAAGTATTTTTATATAATTAGGTACAAATATTAAAAGAAAGTGAATATATATTCAAAAACATTAGAAAAGACGAGCACTACAAAAAGAGGGACAAGACAACTGACGGGGGGAATAACCCTCCTTATGCTGCTTGCAGGGACAGCAAGCGCAGAAACCAACACCATAAGCGGAAGCGACACCACATGGGTGCTCGTCTCAGCAGCATTGGTGCTCCTGATGACCCCTGCGCTGGGATTCTTCTACGGCGGAATGGTACGAAGGAAGAACGTGATAGCAATCATCACGCAATGCTTCATTATCATAGCGCTGATAAGCCTGCAATGGGCTTTCATCGGCTTTACGCTCTCATTCGGGCCGGATGCGGGCCACCTGGGTTTGATAGGCGGCCTGGACTGGTCCGGACTGAAGAACGTCGGCCTGGCACCCAATCCGGACTACAGCTCAACGATACCATTTTTGCTGTTCATGATATTCCAGGCAATGTTCGCCATAATAACCCCGGCCCTTATAATAGGAAGCTTTGCCGACAGGATGAAGCTCCCGTCGTTCATGGCTTTCATACTGGCATGGGCGACATTCGTATACGCCCCGATAGCCCACTGGATGTGGGGTACAGGGGGATGGCTTAAGAACTTGGGGGCGTTGGACTTCGCAGGAGGCACGGTAGTGCACATGTCCGCGGGGATATCGGCATTGGCAGCGGCATTAATCATAGGAAAACGCTCCGAACTGAACTCCGGGACGGACATGAGGCCCCACGACATAACCATGGTCATACTGGGGGCGGGCCTGTTATGGTTCGGCTGGTTCGGATTCAACGCGGGAAGCGCGCTAGGCGCAAACGGCCTTGCAGTCCAGGCATTCGTGGTAACTAACATGGCGGGAGCAGCGGCCACCGTCTCCTGGATGGCGGTCAGCTGGCTGCACAACAAAAAGCCGAGCAGCATGGGAATCGTAACCGGGGCTGTCTGCGGCCTGGCGGCAGTAACGCCAGCATCAGGATACATAAGCGTCATGGCATCCATAGCAATCGGTGCGATAGCAGGGGTCGTATGCTATCTTGCGGTCGTCATCATGAAGACCTGGACGAGGATAGATGACGCCCTTGACGTGTTCGCATGCCATGGCATCGGCGGGACATTAGGCGTCCTGCTGACGGGAGTGTTCGCGCAAAAACTCATCAACCCCGCCGGGGCGGACGGCCTGCTTGCCGGAAGCGCATCGCTCATGACATCCCAGCTTATCGCGGTATTAGCGGTCATTGCATACTCTTTCATCGGAACAGTCGTCATCTTGAAGCTGATTGACGTTTTCATGGGCTTGAGGGTCAGGAAAGAGGAGGAGGTAATCGGCCTGGACCTCGTGCAGTACGGCGAGGAGGCATATCCCGACATGGAGATTCCAAGCTAAGGCAAAATGAAGCTGATTATCGCTTACGTCAAGCCGGAACGGTTTAAGGAAGTGAAGAAGGAGTTGTACAAGGCCGAAGTATTCAGGATGTCCGTTTCCAAATCACGCGGATGCGGCGAACAAAAGGGTTTCATTGAAATCCTCAGGGCCACGACCCAGGAAGTGAACCTGCTGCCTAAAATCAGGATAGAGCTTGCAGTGAACGACGACTTCGTCGAGAAGACAATCGATGCGATAATTCGGGGGGCAAGGACCGAGACCATGGGCGACGGGAAGATTTTCGTGCTGCCTCTTGAGGACTGCATAAGGATACGCACCGGAGAGCGGGGTTCAGACGCTATCGGGGGCGTAAGCATTTACCTCTCAGATAAAAAAAGGAAGGAGTTCGAGGCAAGAAAAAAATGAGGTGGTGGAGATGACTATGATTCAGAGCGTTTGGCCGTCGATGAGGATACAGCCGGCAGTCGCAGTCAAGAAAGTCAGGAGGCCCAGGGTAAGGCATGAACAGATATTGGAGGATAAAACGAGGTGTGTAAATGACGAAAAAATATGACGTGAGGTGGAACGGGACGTCGATAGAGAAAAGCGTGGAAAAGGTGAACAAGCTGATAAAGGACAACGGCATTAAAATAGTTGACCTGAAGTTCAACGACCTTCCGGGGCTCTGGCAGCATTTTTCGATACCTTCCTCGGAATTGACCGAGATAGACGACCCTGTGGAGTCTATATGGACCGAGGGCATAGGCTTCGACGGCTCGTCAATCAGGGGATTCCAGGAGATACAGGAGTCGGACATGCTGCTCGTTCCGGACCCGGCGACAGCCGTCGTGGACCCGGTCTGCGAGGTGCCGACAATCAGCATACTATGCGACATCTATGACCCGCTGAACAAAAAGCCGTACTCCAGGGACCCGAGGTACATCGCCAAAAAGGCGGAGAAATACCTTCTCGAATCCGGGATAGCCGACACCAGCTTCTGGGGCCCGGAATACGAGTTTTTCCTGTTCAACGACGTGCGCTTCGACCAGTCGGTGAATTGCGGTTACTATTATATTGACTCCGACGAGGCAGAGTGGAACACGGGCAGGGACGAGAAGCCGAATCTCGGCTATAAGATAAGGTACAAGGAAGGCTACTTCCCGGTGCCGCCGCACGACTCCATACAGGACCTGAGAAGCAGGATAATACTCAAGATGATTGATACCGGGATTCCCGTCGAGGTGCACCACCACGAGGTTGCGACAGCAGGCCAGTGCGAGATAGACATGCGGTTCGGCCCGCTGGTCAGGATGGCCGACCAGTGCCTGATGTACAAGTACATAGTCAAGAACATGGCCCGGAAAAACAACATGGTTGCGACTTTCATGCCAAAGCCCTTGTTTGCGGACAACGGCTCGGGAATGCACACCCACCAGTCCCTTTGGAAGGACGGGAAGAACATCTTCTTCGATGCGAAGGGGTATGCGATGATAAGCCAGACGGCCAAGTATTACATAGGCGGCCTGCTGAAGCACGCAAGCGCCCTGATGGCGTTCTGCGCGCCTTCGACAAACTCTTACAAGAGGCTTGTGCCGGGCTATGAAGCGCCGGTCAACCTGGTCTATTCCGCAAGAAACCGTTCGGCTGCGGTGCGCATCCCGATGTACTCAGAGAACCCGAAGACAAAGCGCATCGAATTCAGGCCTCCGGACCCCACATGCAATCCGTACCTCTCGTTCTCGGCGATGCTTATGGCGGGGCTTGACGGGGTGAAGAGCAGGATTGAGCCAGGGCAACCCTTTGACAAGAACACCTACGACCTAGCTGAAAGCGAAGCAAGGAGGATTCCAACGGTCCCGGGTTCTCTCGAACAGTCGTTGAACGCGCTGGAGAAGGACCATGACTTCCTCCTGCAGGGGGGCGTGTTCACCAAGGACGCCATAGACGTGTGGATTAAGTACAAGCGCGCCGAACTTGACAAAGTGCGACTCAGACCGCACCCGTACGAATTCCACCTGTATTTCGACATGTAGAAGGGCAAAGGCAGGCGGCCTAAACCGCCTGCCCCATATTTTTTCATGAAAGAAACGCAAGAGCTAAAGGAGATAGACTTCAGGATTATAAGCATGCTGCAGGATAACGCAGGCCAGAGCTACGGCGATATAGCAAAAGAGCTGTCGGTTTCTGAAGGTACAATTTATAACAGGATAACGAGGCTTAAGAAATCAGGCATAATAAGAAAGTTTATAGCGGACATAGACTTCTCAAAACTGGGTTATGATTTAGACGTTGTCATGGGGGTGCTTGCGGAGGGTAATATGCTACAACAGATGGAACAGGATCTCGCTATAGAGCCGAACATAAACAAAGTCTATGAAGTTACTGGAGATTACAACCTAATCCTCTCAGGCAAATTCAAAGACAGAGAAAGCCTTAACGGGCTGATAAAGAGGATTTCGGGCATGCCAAACGTAAAACGGGTGCTCACGCTGTTGGTTATGAATACCGTCAAGGACAGGCCTTACATCGACATACATTCGGAAAAGAAGAGGAGAAATGTTTTGGAGCCCCGGCAATAGAGTTCTAATATCCAAAAAGGTAAGAGTTTTATGTCAGAAACACGCGTGCATCAATATTAATGGGGCGGATTTTCACAGACGGGTTGCGCACTACTGCTGCAAGCAACTAGGCTTAGGTTAAAAAATGGGCTAATTTCTACCGACGACTTTTTTAGAGCGCAGTATCTTGTGGTATGCGACTGCGAACCTGTGGGCTTCGTTTCTCGCCTGTTGCAGTAGTTTCATGCCCTGCGAGCGCAGGTCGAGGCGAAGCGGCTCGGGCGTGTCTGGCAGGTAGACTTCTTCCAGCTTTTTCGCCAGCGCGAGGGCGGGAATTGAAAGGCTTAGTTTTTTCAGTTCCGAGAGGGCCGCAGACAGCTGGCCTGCGCCGCCGTCTATTATTATGAGGTCGGGCATCGGGCCTTTTTCCTCTTTCAGCCGTGTATAACGCCGTCTGACGACTTCGCCGAGCATGGCGTAGTCGTCTATTCCCGTTATGGTTTTGATTCTGAACCGGCGGTAGCCCTGCTTGTCGGGCTTTCCGTCTACGAACCTTGCCATCGAGCCGACAGAGCTTGTGCCTGAGAGGTGGGAGATGTCGAAGCACTCCATAACTCGCGGCGGCCGTTCAAGCCCTATTTTTTCCTTCAGGTCGAGGAGCGCAAGCTCGCCTTCCTTGAAGGAGGATTCGATGTTCTTTTTCACGAGGTCAATGAGGCCTTTCCTCTCGCCCTTTCTCGGGACGATGGCGTATACTCTGGAGCCCCTCTTTTCGGAGAGGAATTGTGTGAGGCCGTCCGGGATTTTTACAGGCAGGATTATCTCGTTAGGAACCGGCTCGTCAGAGTAGTACTGGAGCAGGAACTCCTCGAGGAAGCCTTCGGAATAGTCGAACTCATACTCGCTCTTGCCGCAGAGAACGCCGCGCCGGGCCTTGAAGACTGCGAGATGGACTATTCCAGCATCAATCAGGTAGTTTATCACGTCCTGGTCGTGCTCCTGGCCCGTCTCGGCCAGCTGGCGCTCGCCCAACGACTCTATCGCGGCGATGGCGTCCCTCATCGATTTCGCCTGCTCGTACTCATGCCGGCCGGCGTACACCGCCATGCGGGCCTTCAGGTCTGATATCAGCTGGCGGTTCCTGCCTGAAAGCAGCTTCTTCGCGTCCTCGGCCTTCAGGGCGTAATCGGCCTGGGAGACCAGTCCCTTGCACGGCGCGGTGCATAGTCCCATGTGAAACCGCAGGCAGGGGCGCTTAGGCAGCTTCCGGCACGTCCTGAGCATGAAGACCTTGTTTGCGAAACGCAGGAGGGTATCCCGGACCTCGGCAGACGGGAACGGGCCGTAGTAATGGCCGTCGTCCGTCTTCTGGCGGGCTACGGCCAGCCGCGGGAATGCTTCCTTCGTGGCCATTATATACGCATATCTCTTGGAATCCCGCAAATTGATGTTATACCGCGGCTGATGCTGCTTTATGAGAGTGCTCTCCAGGAGGAACGCATCCTTCTCGCTATCCACGATGAACGTGTCGACCGAGACGGCCTGCCTGAGCATCGACTGCGTCTTCGGGTCCAGCTCCGCTTTCCGGAAGTAGGAGGACACCCTCCTATGCAAATCCTTGGCCTTGCCGACATAGACAATTTGGCCGCAGGCGTCCTTGAAAAGGTAGCAGCCGGGCATGTGGGGGATGTTCTTCAAATCCATGTTCGGTTATACACTATGGCACGCAGGGGTAATATTTGGTTTACAGCAGACTTGCGCTCCCGCAAATGCCATAGGCTAGGATTGCCGGGGGAAGGATGATGTCATACGGGTAAGTTTCCTTTTACAGGTGCCCTCTGAGGGATAGTCCAGATTGCGATGGACTGAAAAACTTAGAAGGGAGGGGGGAATGTTGAGAATATTATAAAAACAGTCCCGGCTCTTGCACTCAGTGGGAGGATTTCTTCTTCCGCTGCTTGCTCGTCGCATACTTTACGACCCTGTAACAGGCGTACAGGAAGATGAGCAGGAGAAGGAGCAATGTGGTAATCCACCCAGCGCTCCAGCTGATGCCGACGTACTGGACCGCACGGCCGAATATCCCGGGCGTCGGGCAATTGCCGCAATCGCCGCCGCAGTCAACGCCGGTCTCATTGCAATTCCATGTCTTGTCGCTGCAGTGAGTCAAATCATATGTGCAGTAGTCGACACTGGGCTTGAACTCCGGCAGGGTCGTCGTAGGCAGGGTCGTGGCCAAAGTCGGGCATGTCGGCGGAGTCGTTGTAGGCCGGGTCGGGCACGCATCGCACATGCCGCCGCAGTCTATGCCGGTCTCGCCGTTGTTCTGCATCCCGTCGTCGCAGGTGATGCACGGCTCGCAGGGACCGCCGCAGTCCACGCCCTTCTCGCCCTGATTTTGAATTTTGTCATCGCATGTGGCGCAAGGCGCGCAAGATCCGCCGCAGTCCACGCCGACCTCGCCCTGGTTCTTCAGGCCGTCATAGCATGAAGGCTTGAGCGGCGGGCGCGTCTCGTAGGGTGTGTCCGGGCCTCCGCCTCCGCCGCGGGTGGTGGTCGTCTTTTGAGAGGTTGTGACGGCTGAACTAGTGCTTGAGGAGGAACTGCTCGGCGAAGTGGACGTGCTGCTGGAACTGCTCTCTGGCACACTGCTTGACGAAGTTGGAGTACTGCTGCTACTGCTGCTGGAACTGCTTGCACTGCTCTCCGGAATGCTGCTGCTTGAAGAGCTGCTACTGCTGCTGGAACTGCTTTCCGGGATGCTGCTGCTTGAAGAGCTGGATGTGCTGCTACTGCTGCTGGAACTGCTCATGCTGCTGCTGGTCTCGTAACTTACCGAGCTTGTGCTGCTGCTACTGGAGCTGCTGCTTGAAGAGCTTGAAGTGCTGCTGCTACTGCTGCTGCTTTCTATAATGCTGCTGGAACTGCTGCTGCTTGAAGAGCTTGAAGTGCTGCTGCTACTGCTGCTGGAACTGCTCTCACTGCTCTCAGGCTGGCTGCTGCTCACAAGGCTGCTACTGCTACTAGTTGAGCTTGAAGTGCTGCTGCTACTGCTGCTGGTACTGCTGGCACTGCTCGCGGGAGTGCTGCTGCTTGACGAGCTGCTGCTGCTACTGCTGACCGTACCACTACTGCTAGAGCTGGATGAGCTTGAAGTGCTGCTGCTACTGCTGCTGGAACTGCTCTCACTGCTCTCAGGCTGGCTGCTGCTCACAAGGCTGCTACTGCTGCTGCTACTGCTGCTTGAAGAGCTGGACGCAAGGCTTGTGACAATGCTGCTAATCGCGCTTGAACTGCTGCTGTCCATGCTGCTGCTACTACTGCTGCTGGAAGTGCTGCTGCTGCTGGACGAAATGCTGCTTGTGCTGCTGCTCTCGAGACTGCTGCTGCTGGAAGTGCTGCTGCTACTGCTGCTGCTGGAACTCGGGTCTACATACGGGCACTCCTCCTTCACCAGGAAGGAATACTCCCCCTCGCTGAGGCACACCATGCTGGTTATCTTCACGTAATACAGGCCGCTACCTGTGGCGTTGAACATTATCATCGAGTAGTTGAACGAGCCGAATTTATCATCGTTGTAGGATATGTTATTGACGAAGTCGGTCGCATTGTACAGCCACATCTCCGTGTCTAAAACGTTTGCGCTGCACAAGTCGCCATCGCAATATTCCTTGGTCTCGATTGTATAATTGCACCCGTACTGGGCTGTGAACTTAATCCAGTCATAATCGTCTTTCGGACATATGCGTGAGAGGTCTGAGGTGAACGGCATGCCGGCGATTGAGTATGCTATGGCCGGTTCGTTGTTCGGCTCGTAGGTGTCAGCGCACAAAGTCGTAGTTGTTGTGGTAGTTGTACTCGTACTAGTCGTAGTTGTTGTAGTTGTCGTGCTTGTAGTTGTTGTAGTTGTCGTGCTTGTGGTTGTTGTAGTTGGCTCTGTAGTTGTTGTGCTTGTAGTAGTTGGCTCTGTAGTTGTTGTGCTTGTAGTAGTTGGCTCTGTAGTTGTTGTGCTTGTAGTAGTTGGCTCTGTAGTTGTTGTGCTAGTAGTAGTTGGGTTCGTCTGGTAGCAGACTTCCAACTTGTATAAGAGACCCGCCGGGTTGCTCTGCGGGCTGCTTCCGGCCACAGCAAAGTTTGTCACATCGGACTGCAATGTATTGAGTCCGCTGTGAAGCTTGTCGGTTATGTCGTATTGGTCTACCTTTTTATAGTTAAACTCCCCGGGCTGGTCCCCGACAATATTGTCGTTCAGGGACATTACATACC
>JAQTQS010000090.1 GCA_028712125.1 Candidatus Altarchaeota archaeon | reverse complement strand
ATGCCGCGGGTGACGTTGCCGGTTTTGAGCGCTTCATTCGCCCTGCCGGCGGCCGGCTTCTCTGCCGGCTGGACGGGCCGTTTGGTTGCGTGTATTATCTCGGTCTCGCCGGTGTGCTGGTAGCTGGAGATTGCAGGTTTTCTGGCTTCAGGCTTCGGCATTGCCGCATGCGGGACGGCCGGCTGCATCTCTGGCTTGGGCAATTTTTCCTCTTTTGGCGCCGGCGGGAGGTAGGTTTCCTTTTGAGTTTCCAGCGCGGGCAATCTTTCGGATTTTGGCAGGCTGTCTTCCTTTACGGCTTGCGGCATGTAGTCTTCCTTCGGGGTTTCCCGTATTGTTGCCGTTTGTGCTTTTTGCGTTTTTTGTGTTTGCGCGGTTTCCTGCTTTTTTTCTGCCATGTATCTGAGTATCTTTTCCTTGAAGTCCGAGAGTATCGCTAGGTAGTTTACGCCGGCGTCGAACGGATTTCCATGATGGCTGAAGTACTTGTGGACGTCGCCGTCGCCGAGCCATTTGGTGCACATGTAGTAGAAGTGGTCGCCGGTCTGGAGGTAGCGCCAGAGCTTCAGGAACTCGGGATTGCCGGACTCCTTGACGAGTTTGCCCATGCTCTTTATCTGGTTGAACGCGACCTGCTGGGTGTGGTTGCCGAGCCATGCGCTGGCGTCCCGCTCCATGTCGGCCCATGAGACTGTCTCGTAGTACGGCACGTTCAGTTCCCCGCGGACGGGGTACTTGTCCACCACTTCGGAGGGGGTTGCGAATTCCAGGTTCTGCCATTTGAGCGTTTCCTGCGGGAGCGCGCCGAGGAACCAGAAGATGCCGGTGTCTTCCCACTGGTGCTCGCCGAACGTCTCGTAGTCTATGAAGAGGTTGATGGTGTCGCCCGGCGACGACGCAAGCCACGAGGAGAACTTGTCCGCAGTCAATGGGTATTCAGACCACCACCGGGCCGAGAAGCGGTAGCCTACGTCGTCAGAGAGTCGGTAGTTGCGAAGCAGTACTTTGATGCCGCCGCCGTTCCTCTGGTAGACGTAGTTCGGGCTTTTCCAGCCGTCAAGTATGCGCTCTATGCCTTCGGTCATAAGCGCCTTGAAGCCAAGGCTTTCGACTTCCTTTGCGATTTCGTTGTGGTACAATAATTCGGTGTTCCTGAATATTTCGGGCTTTACGCCGAGGAGGTCGCGCATCGCCTGCCTGTGCTCCTCAACCTGCTCCCGGAATTCCGTCTTGTCCTCGTACAGGCTTGAGAGCGAGTGGTAGTAGGTCTCGCAGAGGAATTCCACGCACCCGGACTTTGCCATCTGCCTGTATTTCTCCAGCAGGTCCTTGTCCCAGCGCTCGCACTGGTCGAGGAATGTTCCCGACAGCGAAAAGCTGACCTTGAACTTGCGGTTGTCGTTCTTGAACCGGTCTATCTGGGAGAGTATTATGTCGTTCGCCCGGTGATAGCACTTGCCCGCGACCTTGTGGAATGTGAACTCGTTAAGCCCTGAATCGAAATATAAATCTTCCAGATTGCCCTTGTGGTTCGCGCCGTTTTCGGGCCAGAACCAGTTCAATCTGAACGGCTGGTGCACTTGGAAGTAGAAGCATACTGACGTCATTGTTTTATTGGATGGTTTTAGTTAATTGTTATGCCTGATTTAAAAACAAGCCGTTTTCCGAGGCCCCGGTAAAGAAGCGGGGAAAATTCTCATCCGCCCAGGTCGCGTATCCGGTTTGAAAGGGTCTGGGCTATCCGCAGCCTTGCGTATTCCGGGTTCTTAGCGTCGATTTTCAAAAGCCTTTCAGCGAGGATGTTGTCACCCAGCACGTTGGCAGCCCAGTTCGCGAAGTCGTTCCCCCGCCCAAGGTGGAATGCCACCGCTTCCAGAGGCGTTTTGAGTATCGCGTCCCTGAGCGCCTGGATGCTTGCGCAGGTCGCGACCGTGGTCGATTCGCCAGTCTTAAGTTGGAATGCGTGCTCTGTTATGACGTCGGACAATAGCGGATGCCTCCCGGTGAATTTCTCGCTGCGCAGGCCCATTATCCTTTCCGAGAGTATTTCGCTGATTTCGGCTTCCTCCTTGATTTTTTGCGGTAGGCTCTGGGCGAGCGTTTCATCCCCGATGACTTCCTTCACCCATCTCTGGATGTCGCCCTTCTCCAGATGGCCTGCCAGCTGCGCGGCGTTCCTGGCTGCTGCGGCCAGCTCTTCGAGCGACATAACCTTCCCCGCCTCGGCCCCGTCATCGACTTTGATGACGAATGCCTGCGCGGCCCCGACGGTGCGTAGGTAAGGGTGCTGGCGCGTTATTTCCAGCGGTATTTTAAGGATGACGACCTGCGGCTTTGAAGAGTCTTTGCCCTGGTAGGAGGCTGTGAGGCTGACGGCGTTCTGCAGGCCGAAATTCCAGTCGTTTTCCGCAGTCTTGGCCGACTCGAACAATGTTGTTTTCATCGCGTCTGCTATGCTGCCGGTGGAGTCTTCGGAGAGGATGTCAAAGTTTTTATCGGCGTCCCAGCTTGCTGCGGTGAGGAATTCCGCGCCTTCGCTATTTTCCACAGGGCGGCTCATCGGAGCAGGGGATGCGGCGCGTATCGCGTATTTGATCCAGAGGGGGTCGTTGCTTGCGTTTTCGACGAGAACCTGGAAGCGGCCGGTGTCCTTGTTGTACACGACCTTTTTGAAGCGGACTGCGGGTCTTTCATATAGCAGGTAGAGGAAGAAGACGGAGAGGGCGACGAGCGACAGGATCATCAGTGCCAGGCTTTTAAGGATGAAGCCCGCCACTGCAATCCCCAGAAACACGATTGTCAGATGCTTTATGTTAATGCCCATTTTACGCCGGTTATCTCTATATATGGACTATTCCCCTTTATTTTTGTATTACTATAATAATAGCGTAACTTAAAAATGCGTGTACATCCTGCCAGCATGGGTTTTGAGAAGGCGTCGGGGCTTGAGTGGGTGCTCACGAACGGTCTTGGAGGCTATGCGTCTTCCACCGTCACCGGCCTTAATACCAGAAAGTACCACGGCTTTCTCATTGCGGCGCTGCCCGGCCTTAAGAGGATGGCCTGTCTGCAGAGGTTTGACGACGTTGTCTTCGCCGGCGGTAGGAAGTTCGAGCTTGGCTGCATCGAGTTCGGCGGCGGTTTAGTGAAGTCTCCCGGGCTTCCCTTTCTTTACGAATTCAGGCGAAGTCCCGGCGACGTTCTTTTCAGGTATCGCGTAGGCGGCATCGGCCTGGAGAAGCGCGTGGGCATGCCCCATGGCAAAAACGCGGTGGTATTTCACTACCGTCTTATTAACGACACAAACGGGG
>JAQTQS010000039.1 GCA_028712125.1 Candidatus Altarchaeota archaeon | reverse complement strand
CCCACCGAAAATAACCTAAACCATATGACAACAGAAATACTACTCCACCTAATAGCGGAAAAAGGAATGCTGGAACTCTCACTCTGCTTCGGAACAGCCGCACTATTTATGCAAAAACTCCAATAACATACAAGTGGTTGGGATGAACGACATACAAGGCCTAATAGACAAGGTCTCCCGCGAAAGCAAGCTGACAGAAGCCGACATCAAGGCCAAGATGTCCGAACGCAAGGAAAAAACCCACGGCCTTCTCTCGGACTACGGCGCGCTATACGCAGTAGCCAAGGAATACGGCGTAGACCTGAGCGAAGGAGAAGCCCAAACACAAGTCTCAGACATATCATCAATAAAACCGCAAGGCTCGGTAAACGTCTGCGGACGGGTTCGTATTGTATACTCCCCTCGGGAATTCAAGCGCAAAGACAACACAGCGGGCAAGTTCGCCAGCGTCGAGATAGCAGACAAGACCGGAGGAATACGGGTCGTACTCTGGAACGGTAATGCTGAAATCACCAAGCAGCTGCACGTCGGCGACGTGATGTACGTTAAAAACGGCTTCTCAAAGGACAACCGCGGCGCAATCGAAATACACGCAGGAAACCTCACAAGCGTTGCCATAAATCCAAAAACACTTCCAGTCGAACTGCCCACGATGGCGGAAGAAAAGACAAACACCATCGCCAGCCTGAAAAGCGACATGGATTCCGCGACAATACGATGCCGCGTCAACGCATACTACCCCCCCACAGAATTCAAACGGTCGGACGGGACAACCGGCAAGAGAGCGTCTTTCATAGCCCAGGACGAGTCCGGAACCATAAGAGTGGTCCTATGGGGCGACAACGCAGGCGTAAGCCTGAAGGAAGGCGACATCATAAAAATCGAGAACGCGTACACACGAACAGGCCTGAATTCAGAAGTGGAAGTTCAGGTCGGCAGCAGAAGCCGCGTGATACCGCTGGACGAGAAGCTCCAGCTGCCGCCGATTGAAAAGAAGGCGCAAGCACCCCCAGGGGAGTTGTCCATCGCCGACATAAAGCCAGACCTTCGCGGTTTTAACGCTTCTGGTAGGATTGTGAAGATTTACCCGCCAAGGGATTATGCGAACGGCAAGATGTCGTCCCTAGTCCTCGCAGACAAGACCGGCTCGATGCGCGTGGTCCTATGGAACGAAAAATCGGCAGTTGCAGGAGAGCTTAAAGAAGGCGACGCGATAAAAATCACAAACGCCTACTCCAAGGCGAATCTGAGCAACGAGCCTGAGATACACGTCGGCAAATACGGCGATGTTATCGTAACGCCGAACCTAAATGTTCCCTCTATGGACGAGCTTGGCAAGTTTGCCGGCACTGACAAGAAGATAGCAGACCTGGAGAACAACGAGCGAAATGTTCGAATAACCGGGCGAATCGTAGACATGAATGCCGAGCGGCCGGTCCTGTACGCGACGTGTCCCTCCTGCAGCAAGAAGGCTCAGAATCTTGGAGGCGACTTTTTGTGCGATTCCTGCGGTAGCATTGACCCAAATTATAATATGGTGCTTTCGTTCACTATTGAAGATGATTCCGGCAATATACGGTCTGTTGTATTCAAGGAGAACGCAGAGAAGCTCGCAGGGTTTGACGCGGAAGAGGCGATGAACATGATGGGCGAGTCCCAGGACGAGCTGGCTCCGGCGCGGCGGATACGCGAACTACTGCTGAACAAGCAGTTTTCATTGACCGGGCGCGTCAGGTACAACGAATACGGGGACCAGCTTGAATTCATGGTGGATTCCATCGGATGATATCGTCTTTTGCTTATACTATAGTAGCTGCAAACCAGGGCTGCTGTAATGCCTAACTAATCAAAGAATCATCATTGTTATATCGCGCACCGCCGGCCCGAACCCCAATACAAAGACGACGAACTTCAGGAACCGCCGGGCTGTCTCATCATTCTTCAATTCGGCGTCGATTACATAGAGCGCCGGAATGACGACCAAGAGCTTCAGCGGGAACATTACAAACGCCGTCCCGGCATGCTTTATCAGAAGCGAAGGCAGGACATGCTGCTCTCCAAACCCTAGAAATTCCATGCCTACAAACGTCGCGCTGGCATCCAGCAATTGGGCGCCTGCGACAAGCATGTTGCCCTCGCGCCGCATGAACGAAAGAGCTGATAGCCGCGTACCCGTCCAGAGCAATAGAACAATCAATCCCCACGCGCTTATAACATAAACAAGCACCCAAAGATGGCGCAAGTTAAGCAGAATCAGCGCAACATTGTAAGCGCAGAAGATAAAACCCGCAATGAACATTGGTATGTGATAACCAACACTCTTGAACCTGCGCTCCACAATAATGCCCATTATAAGGCAGCCTAATGCGAGGAAGAACATGGTGAAAAAAATCCACGGCGACACAAGCCAGAAATTCTGGGGGTATGGCCCCGCACTGGCATACAAGCCCAGATTTTGGTCCAGCAATTCCCTAGCAGTCGCCCCAAACACCATAAACGGGCTGACGGCGATGAAGAACCGCCGGTCGAGCTTCACGCCAAGCCTTTTAACAACAGGAATCACGATAAAAATGACCAGGCCGCCGAGCACGAGTCCATATGTCGGGGTGTCAATCCAGTCATAACCAGGCACGACAAAGTACTTATATACGAAATCCCATAAAAACTCAAGCAATCCTGCCACCCCTTTATTTTTAAACTGACGTTTCCTATTATTATTTCGTCCAATTATATATCCACTGCCCGGCATATATAATGGAGAAAAAGCCTAGGTCCCAAAGCCTTAATCAGGTCGGGACACAGCCCAACGGGAAAACCTTTTTCTCCCACACCAGCGTTCGAACATTCACAATAGCATATAGCATATTCCATACATCATGGCAAAGCGCAATAAACCACGAGCAGGCTCAAGGGCATACGCCCCGCGGAAAAGATCCAAAAGCCAGAAACCTAGGGTGCACTACTGGCCAACATCCAAAGGCCAGGCGCTCTGCGGCTTCGTAGGCTACAAGGCAGGCATGACCCACGTTCATGCCATCGACGACCGCGAAGGCCGCGTGACTCATGGTATGGAGATTTTCATACCCGCGACCGTAATTGACGCCCCGCCAATTAACGTCGTCGGCATCAGGGCCTATAAAAAAGGCTATCTGGGCGATATCACCCTCACAGACGTTGTCTGCGACAACCCCCCGGCCGAACTGAAAAAAGCAGTCAGTCTGCCCAAAAAAACCGATTCTAAAGAGAAGCTCGCACGCCTGAAAGAACAGGCAAAAGACCTTTCTGACATACGCATTATCGTTTCGACACAGCCTGTTCTCACATCCACCCCCCAGAAAAAACCGCACATCATGGAACTGGGCCTTTCCGGGAGCATTGAAGAAAAACTAGCATACGCGTCAGAACACCTTGGCAAGCAGCTTTCGATAAGCGACGCCTTCAAGGAAAACACGTTTGCAGACGTGATCGCAGTAACCAAAGGCAAGGGATTCCAAGGCATAATTAAGCGATTCGGCGTCCGCCGCCAGCCCAGGAAATCAACCCAGAAACGGCGGCACCTTGGTTCCGGCGGCCCGATCACACCCAGCAAGAAACTGTGGTTCTGGCCCACGCCAGGCCAGACCGGCTATCACACGCGCACGGAATACAACAAGGCAGTCCTTAAAATCGGCAGCAACGGCACGGATGTGACGCCAGCCGGCGGATTCCTCAGCTACGGCCCGGTCAAGGGCGATTACCTGCTTCTCAAGGGCTCAATACCCGGTCCCGCCAAGCGCTTGATAAGGCTTACAACTCCAAGGCGCCAGAAGGATGACGTCAAGTTCACATTAACCCACATAGACCTTGCTTCAAAGCAGGGGACATAAAATGGCAAGCATATACGCGCTCAACGGCAAGATTCAGGGCACAATCAAGCTCCCGGACGTCTTCAAGACGCCATACCGGCCCGACCTCATCCAGCGTGCCGTGGTTTCAGCCCAAGCCAGCCGCCGGCAGGCCTACGGAACCGATCCTTATGCGGGCCTTAGGACGAGCGCTGACTATTACGCTAACAGAAAGCACACCTACCGTATTACAATAAACCGCGGCATTTCGCGCCTTCCACGTGAAAAACCGGGCGGCGGAAGCCTCGGCCGGCCGAAAAGAGTCCCAAACGTAGTGGGCGGTAGGAGCGCGCACGCGCCGAGGAACAAGGACTACACAAATAAAATCAACAATAAAGAATATGCACTGGCGCTGAAGTCGGCGATAGCCGCGACAGCCCTAAAAGACGTCATAGAGGCGCGCGGACACAAGATTGGCGCAATAAAGGAGTTCCCAATCGTAGTCGACGACTCCATTGAGTCGCTCAAAAAGGCCAAGGAAGTCAGGATAGCACTTGAAAGCATCGGCCTCGCAGACGACCTCGAACGTGGCATGGAAAAGTCTGTAAATGCCGGCAAGGGCAAATCCCGCGGCAGGAAATACGACAAGCGGACCAGCGTGCTCATCGTCGTCGGAGAAGACAAGGGCGTCTCAAAGGCGGCACGCAACATTCCCGGAGTTGACGCGGCAACGGCCAAGGAGCTGGACGTTGAGATGCTCGCTCCAGGCACTCATGCCGGAAGACTCACGGTATGGACCAAATCAGCCATACAAGCAATCGCGTAAAATGGACATACACAAGGTAATAACCTACCCCCTTATGGGCGAGAAAGCAACCCTCCTTCGTGACGGGAACAAGCTTACATTCATCGTGGACAAGAACGCGACAAAAAAAGACATCAAGAACGCCATTGAAACGCTCTACAACGTAAAAACAACAAGAATAACCACCATAAACACCGTCGAAGGCCTGAAGAAAGCGCACATCAAGCTCGACAAGGCCTACAACGCGGAAGAAATAGCATCGCAATTCGGAGTACTATAATGGGAAAGCATCTGCTGACACAGCGAAGGGGCAAGGGGAAGCCGCGGTTCAGGTCTCCATCACACCGGTTCGAAGGCGAGATAGCATACCCTCTGCTCGACCCGGCCAAGCCATTAGGCGGCCAGGTGCTTGAAATCATACACGACGCCGGCAGGACTGCGCCTCTTGCAAAAATACTGCTCGAAGACTTCAGCAAACTCAGCATCATCGCGCCAGAAGGAATACAGGTCGGTCAATGGATAATAATAGGCAGCGGCAAGTCAAAGGACGCTGGCTGCATCAAACCGGTCGGTGAAATAGCAGAAGGCACTCAAATATACAACATCGAAATATCGCCAGGAGACGGCGGCAAGCTCGCACGAACGTCAGGCTCGTCCGCGTCCATAATCACACACGACCGTAAACAAGGCCTCACCCAAATACAATTACCCTCAAAAAAGACCATCCTAATCAGCAGCCACGCCCGGGCAACCCTGGGCAGGGCAGCAGGCGGAGGAAGGAAGGACAAACCCTTCCTGCACGCAGGCCAGATGTACCACAACCGGCATGTCAAAGGCAAACGATGGCCAGTCGTCTGCGGCAGAGCAATGAACTCGCTCGACCACCCGCACGGAGGAGGCCGCCACCCGCACGTCGGAAGGCCGACGACAGTGGGCCGGGACACTCCGCCAGGGCGCAAAGTAGGCCACATCGCTGCGAGACGTACTGGTTTACGCAAGAAGTAAAATGGCAAAAAAGGAATTCCACTACCGGGGATACACGCTTGAGCAACTGAAGGCGATGCCCATGGACGAGTTGGCGAAAGTGTATCCGTCAAGGCTTAGGAGGACTCTCAAGAGAGGCCTTTCAGAGATGCAGAAAAAGGTCCTCACCGCAGTAAAGAGAAACCGGAAGATTGTGGACTCGGGCGGCAAGCAAGAGACCATAAAAACTCACTGCCGTGACCTGCCACTCCTGCCTGAAATGGTCGGCCTGGTCATCGGCGTATATAATGGGAAGGAATACGTACCCGCGGAAATCAAGCCGGAAATGCTCGGCGAGGTATTGGGTGAATTCGCCCCGACCCGCAAGATAGTCAAACACGGCTCACCCGGAGTAGGCGCAACACGGTCGTCACTCTTCGTGCCAATCAAATAAGAAAAACAATGGAACTCAAATACGCCCTCAAACAAAAGGACGAGTCAAAAACGGCCAAGGCTATGATAAGGGACGCCAATATGTCCCCGAAACACGCCATAGCAATCGCTTCAAGGCTGAAGGGCATGAATGTTGATAAAGCCGTTAAGCTGCTCGAAAAAGTCACCGAGCTTGAGACGTCCATACCATTCAAGCGGCACAATACCGGCATCGGCCACCGCAAGGGAGTAAAAAAAGGGAAAGTCGGCCGTTACCCTGTCAAGGCGGCGGGCAGGATTATCGAGCTGCTTAAAAACCTCCAGGCAAATGCGTCCTTCAAGGGCATGGATCCGGAGAAAATAAAGCTCATACACATAGAATCACAGAAGGGCGTGACGCGAAAGCGCAGAAAGCCTCAGGGACGCTGGAAAGTATGGAGAACAACCTTCGTCCACGTGCAGGCTGTAGGGAAGGAAGCGTAAAATGGCGATGGAAAAACATTTCATTCAGGAAGGGGTTATACGGTCAGAGATAGAAAGCTTCCTTAAGAACGACCTCAGCAGGACAGGTTTCAGCAGCGTCAACATCCAAAAGACGCCCACGGCAACACGCATCATACTCTACATCGAAAAGCCGCCGCTTGTCATCGGGAAGAAAGGAAAACGCATCAACCGGCTTACGACCATACTGACCGAAAAATACGGCCTCGACAATCCGACAATAGACGTCCAGCGCGTGGAACGCCCGACCCTAGACCCTAACATCGTCGCACGCAGGATTGCCGTAGCCCTTGAACGCGGCATAAACAGAAGGCGCATCGCATACAAGGCTCTTAGAGCCATAATGCTGTCCGGCGCAAGAGGGGCAGAAATCGTCCTATCCGGCAAAATAGTCGGAAAAGGAGGCCGCTCACGCGTTGAGAAATACAGCGAAGGCTACATGAAAAAGGCCGGAGACTCTCTAAGGCTTGTTGACATGGGCTCGACACAGGCGACTCTCAAGGCCGGCGTTATCGGCGTCACGGTAAAAATCGTTCAGCCAGGCACGGTATTCCCGGACCAAATCAGCGTCCTGGAAAAAAAGCCGGCAGAAAAAGCTGCAGCTGCAATAGAGAAACCGGCCGAAAAAATAGACCAAAAGAAGAAATCCAAAAAGAAAAAGGAAGACACAAGCGAGAAAAAAGAAAAGAAAGCAAAGGCTGCAATCCAAGAACCAGCCGCAGTAACAAAGCCGGAAACGGCGCCGGTGGAAACCAGCGCACCGGAAACTTAAATACCATAACACCAATATATACTCCCTAAAAATGGCGATACTACGCGCAAGCGACATAAGAAACAAAGAGGACACAGAGATTGCCTCAGACCTCGCCGAACTCAGGAAAAACCTGATGAAAATACGCGGCGGCCTCGCTTCAGGGGGCATACCTGAAGATGTCGGAAAAACGCGCGAAATCAAAAAGACGATAGCGCGCATCCTCACAATAAAACACGAGAGAGAGCTTGGCTTAAGCAGGATTTCAAAAAAGTCCACTCACGAAGTGAAGCAGGAGACAAAGCCCATAAAAAGGGCTGGCAAGCCTGAAGATGCGGGAGATGCGAAAAAACAAGCCAAGACCACAAAAAAACAATCAAAAGCAAAGAAGGAAAATCAGGAGGTAACCAAAAAGAAATGAATTGCCCTAAATGCGGACTAGCGCCAGAGCTCTGCGTCTGCGATGAGATGACCAGAGGCGGGCAAAAAATCCGGGTACGCTCGGTAAAAAGAAGCTACGGCAAGGTAGTCACGCTGGTATACGGGTTTGACAACGTAGACATAGATAAAATAGCCAAAGACCTCAAACGAAAGCTGGCCTGTGGCGGAACGTCAAAAAACAACACAATCGAGCTCCAGGGAGACCATACGAACAAGGTGCGGCGCGTGCTCGCCGAGATGGGCTTCTCCGAGGACATGATTGACGTCGCATAAGGGCCTTGCAGAGGCGTTTAACATGATAACGCCATACAACGTGCTAAGGCACGAGCTCGTAGGCATGCAAGCCTGCGTGTTTGACGCCAAGCATACCGGCTATGCAAGCATCGCAGGCATAATAACCAGCGAGACAAGAAACACGCTTACAATAAGCCAAAACGGCAAAAACAAGACAATACCAAAAGACGCGGCCGTCTTCGGCCTCGCGCTCGACAACGGAACGCAGGTACGCGCCGACGGCAGGCTGCTGCTCGCGCGCCCTGAAGACCGCGTCAAAAAGAAAATAAGAATAACCTTTTAGCAAAAATGGAAAAAAGTTGCACCGACCGGAACTGTCCCGTCCACGGGATGCTGAGCACAAGAGGCCAGAACATAGAAGGTATCGTAGTCTCGGACAAGATGCAGAAAACAGTGATAGTCAAAAAGGAATCGCTGAAAAAAGTATCCAAATACGAGCGCTACAAGCGAAGCAGGTCGAAGATATCCGCACACAATCCGCCGTGCATAAACGCCCGGACCGGCGACAAAGTGCGCATCCGGGAATGCAGGCGGCTGAGCAAGACAGTAAACTTTGCGATAGTCGAGAAAATCGACGACACTGGAAAATAATAAGCATATAACCAAACAACCATGGCTAAACCAATGGCCGGCGGCTCCAAGCGTCCGCCGCTCGGGAAGGCGTCGACAGCCAGCATAACAAGGGCACTGACGGCAGGCTCCCGCATGGTCTGCGCAGACAACACCGGCGCAAAAGAGCTCGAGCTCATAATAGTCAAAGGGCTGAAGGGCGTCCTAAACCGCTACCCGTCGGGAGGCGTCAGCGACATGATAGTCGCATCGGTGAAAAAAGGCAAACCCGAAATGAAAAGGCAGGTCGTGCTCGCAGTAATCATACGCCAGAGAAAGCAGTACACCCGCTCCAACGGCAGCAAAATCAGGTTCGAAGACAATGCCGCCATAATCATCGGAGAAGACGGCCTGCCCAAGGGAACCGAAATCAAGGGCCCGGTCGCTCGGGAAGCTGTCGACAAATGGAACAAACTGGGGACCATAGCCAGCATAGTTGTGTGATAACATGAAGGAACCTACCTCATCAAAAATCCGGAAGCAGCGGAAGTGGACGCACAACGCGCCATTGCACAAGAAAAAGGCGTTTTGTCGCGCCATGCTCAGCCCGGAACTCAAAAAGCAGTATTCCCGCGGCTCAATGCAGGTGAGGAAGGGCGATACCGTAAAAGTAATGCGAGGCGACATCCGCGGGAGCGGCGGCACGGTCCTTCGCGTTGACATTAAAAACCGGAAGATTTACATAGACGGCCTTACAATGAAGAAGTCGGACGGGACTGACGTGGAACGGCCGTTCGAGCCGTCCAACCTCCAGATAACATCAATAGTATTGGAAGATAAAGAGCGGAAAAATCTTATTGAAAGAAAAACAGGTGGGTAAATGCACACAAAAAGAATCACGGCAGGAAAAGGCAAAAAGCCTAAATGGCTCATCACCTTGAACGCAGGCTCCCATAAGAAAGGCAGCTCAATGCCGTTACTATACCTAATAAGGGACATACTGCACTACGCTGACAACAACCGCGAGGCAGAACTAATAATAAACAAAGGCCTTGTACTGGTAAACAAGAAGATAGCCCGGGAGGCTAAAAATCCCGTAGGGCTCATGGATGTCGTTGAAATACCGCTCGAGCGAAAGCGATACCGCCTACTCCCCAGTCACGGCGGCATTAAAGTAAAGGAAATCACCGAAGCAGAGTCAAATATTAAACCATGCCGGATCGTAGACAAGCAGGTCGTCAAGAACAAGGGCGTACAGCTGAACCTGCATGACGGCACAACCATCCTGCTCAACAAGGACGCGTTCAAGACCAAAGACACGCTTGTTCTTGAAATGCCATCAAGGAAAATCAAGGACACGATAGAGTTCAAGAAAGGAAACCTTGCACTGATATCCCAAGGCAGGCACGCAGGCCAGACCGGAATCATCGAGGAAATTATAGAAGGAACGGCCGCCAAAAGACCGATAACCAAGGTCGGCGGCATAGACACGCCAACAGACTACCTGTTCGTTATCGGCAAGGAAAAGCCGTTGATAGCGCTATAAAATGCAACAAAAAAACGCAATGCAGCAGCCCAGGATAGAGAAGGTGACCCTAAACATAGGCGCGGGCGAGTCAGGGGAAAAGCTGGTCAAAGCAGAGAAACTGCTGCAAAAACTTTCCGCACGAAAGCCCGTGCGAACCGTGTCCAAGCGCAAGGTGCCGACGTGGAACCTGCGAAAGGGAGAGCCAATCGGCTGCAAAGTGACACTACGGGGGAAAATCGCGGACGAAACACTCAGGCGGATGCTATACGCCAAAGACAACAAGCTCACCGAAGACAACTTCGACAAAGAAGGAAACATGGCATTCGGCATCCACGAATACATCGACATACAAGGAATGAAATACGACCCAGACATAGGAATCTTCGGCCTGAACGTCAACGCGACAATCGAAAAGCCGGGCTACCGGGTAAAACGCCGGCGGCTCCACCAGGCAAAAGTCGCAGACAAGCACAAAGTCACCCAAAGCGAGGCAATCGAGTTCATGAAGGAAAAATTCGGTGTTGAAATTGAAACAGAGAGTTAAAAAGAAAGTCAAAATGGACGCCCGCGAGCAGCGGTGCAGGGTATGCGGAAACAATCGTGGCATGGTGCACAAATACGGCCTCAACATGTGCCGTAAATGCTTCCGGGAGCACGCCGAGAGCATAGGCTTTGAGAAATACAGCTAAAATGGAAATCAAACTCTTCGGAAGGTGGGGCTTCAGCGACATAATGGTGAAGGATGAAGGCATGAAGCGGTACATCTCGCTCTCACCCATATACATCCCCCACAAGTCCGGGCGCCTCACCGGCAAGCAATTCGCAAAATCAAAGATGAGCGTAGTCGAAAGACTGGTCAACAAGATGATGCGCTCAGGCCAGGGAACCAAAAAAGTCGCAGGAAAATTCATACGCGGCGGAGGCAACACCGGCAAGAAGCAGAACGCCCTTAAAATCGTCGAAAAAGCGTTCGAAATAATAGAGCACAAGACCAAGAAAAACCCGCTACAGGTATTCGTGGACGCGCTGACGAACACCGGCCCGCGTGAAGAAACAACCACTATCATCTACGGTGGAATACGATACCATCAGGCCGTTGACGTATCCTCCCAGAGGCGGGTTGACTTCGGCTTGAAATACATATCCCTCGGCGCCTTCGCAACTGCATTCCGCAACAAGAAAAACATAGAAGAATGCCTCGCTGACGAAATCATCGCAGCCTCCAATTCCGACCCAAAGAGCTACGCAGTCCAACGAAAAGAAGAGACCGAACGCATCGCACAATCCGCACGATAGATAAAATGGGAAGACAAGAACAAGTAGCTGAAAAGGTCAAAACGCTGGTCGGAAAACCCCAATACATACGGAACATGGGCATCGTCGCCCACATAGACCACGGGAAAACAACCCTCAGCGACAGCCTGCTGGCAAACGCCGGCCTCATCTCAAGCGAAACCGCAGGAAAGCAGCTGGCACTCGACTTCCACGAAGACGAGCAGAAACGCGGAATAACAATCAACGCCGCAAACGTATCCATGGTCCACGAATACGAAGGCCATGAATACCTAATCAACCTGATAGACACCCCCGGCCACGTGGACTTCGGCGGAGACGTGACACGGGCGATGCGCGCGGTAGACGGCGTCGTAGTCGTCGTCTGCGCGGTCGAAGGCGTCATGCCACAGACAAAAACAGTCCTCGGCCAGGCACTGAGGGAGCGCGTACGCCCGGTCGTCCTTATAAACAAGGTTGACCGCCTGATAAACGAACTGAAGCTAACCCCCGAAGAGCTGCAAAAAAGATTCCTCAAAATAATAGCCGAAATAAACAAAATCATCCAGATGAAACAGCCGGAAACCATCGACTGGCGCGTCGACGTCAATACCGGCAGCGTTGCATTCGGCTCCGGATTCCACAAATGGGCAATCAACGTCCCATACATGAAAAAATCCGGCATAACATTCAAGGACATCATAGACTACTGCCGCAACGACCGCCAGAAAGAGCTGTACGAGCGCGCCCCGGCCCACGGAATCGTGCTCGACATGGCTGTAAAGCACCTGCCGGACCCGCTCACCGCCCAGAAAATACGCATACCCCAGATATGGAAAGGCGACCTAGAATCCGAAATCGCCAAATCCATGCTATCCTGCGACCCGAACGGAAAACTCGCAGTCATGATAACCAACATCCAGACGTTCGACAAGCGCGAGGGCGAAGTCGCGACCGCACGTGTATTCTCAGGTACAATAAAGGAAGGCGATGAAGTATACCTCATAGGCGCAAAAACGACAGAACGCGTACACAACCTCGGAATATACCTCGCAGCCTCACGCGAACGGGCGAATGCAGTACCCGCCGGAAACATAGTCGGAATAACCGGCCTAAAACACGCGTTCGCAGGCGAAACCGTGTCAACCGCAGACATGTCGCCGTTCGAAGCCATAAAGCACGTATCCGAACCAGTCGTCACAATAGCGGTAGAGGCGAAAAACATGAAAGACCTGCCAAGGGTGATAGAAGTCCTAAGGCAGGTAGCCAAAGAAGACCCCACGCTACGCGCGGAAATTGACGAAGAAACAGGAGAACACCTACTCTCAGGAATGGGAGAACTACACCTCGAAGTAATCACCAACCGCATCAGAGAAGCAGGCCTCGAACTCAAAACCTCGCCGCCAATCGTCGTATACCGCGAAACAATCCAAGCAGGATATGGCCCGCTCGAAGGAAAATCACCGAACAAACACAACAAATTCCAGATAAAAGTAGAGCAACTCGACCCTAAAATATACCAGGCAATAATGGACGGCGACATAAAAGAAGGACGGCGCAAAGACCGCAGCAAGGACCTCCGGGCCCAGCTCGTAGACCTCGGAATGGAAAACGAGGAATCCAAACGCCTCATAGACATATACCACGGCAACATCATGGTCGACAAAACCAAAGGAATACAACACCTCGACGAAGTCATGGAACTCATGCTCGACGGCTTCGAACAAGTGATGAAAAAAGGACCGCTCGCAGCAGAACCCATGGCAGGAGTTAAAGTAACCCTCGAAGACGCAACACTACACGAAGACGCAATACACCGCGGGCCGGCCCAAATCTACCCTGCAATCAAAAACCCGATGTATGCGTGCATACTACGGTCAAAACCCTGCCTCATCGAGCCTATGCAAAACGTCTACATCGACGTCCCGCAGGACTACCTGGGCGGCGTAACCCGCGAGCTACAGCGAAGGCGCGGCACAGTGGGCGACATGAAGCAAAAAGACGAACTAATGACAATCGAAGGCAGAATCCCGGTCGGCGACTCATTCGGATTCTCCGGCGACATCCGCAGCGTGACAGAAGGACACGCCCTCTGGAGCACGGAAAACGCAGGCTTCGACAAGCTCCCAAGCGAGCTACAGCAAAAGGTCGTCACCCAAATACGCGACCGAAAGGGCATGAAAAAAGAACTACCGCGTGCCGAAGAGTTCATGGAGCAATAGAGGATTTATAAACGGCAAATTCAAATAACTTAGACTAAACAAGTAAAAATTGGAGGAACAAAAATGGCTGATTTACCCCACCTGAACCTAGTGTTCATAGGACACGTCGATCACGGAAAATCAACAC
>JAQTQS010000038.1 GCA_028712125.1 Candidatus Altarchaeota archaeon | reverse complement strand
GGATGTGCAGGGCGCGCAGATAGACAGCGACCACCTAAGGGGGTTTGAGCCGGAAAAGAAGACAATGGCTATTGACATACTGGATTTGGAAGCGATTGTGGGGTATGTCAAATCCGCTTCAAGACCGGTTGTACTCGTGGGACATGGTGTCAGGATATCAGGGGCTGTTAAAAGCCTTCTGGATTTCGTGGAAAGGCACAAGATTCCCGTGGTGACATCGTTTCTTGGCATTGATGTTATAGATAGCAGGCATCCGCAGTATGTGGGGCGCATAGGAATAAAGGGCGACCGCGCAGGAAACCTTGCGGTACAGAACTCCGACCTGCTGATAACCATCGGTACCAGCCTGCCTGTGGCTGAGATAGGATATGAATACGGCCAATTTGCACGGGAAGCCGATATTATAGTGGTTGACATTGACGTTTCCTCGCACGAGAAGAATACTATCTCCATCGCTAGGCTGATACACGCCGACGCAAAGGATTTTATAGAGCGTTTGTCACAAATGCTAGAAAAAGAGAAGGGGTTGTTCGACAAAAAATGGCTGAAGAAATGCATCTCTTGGAGGGAAAGATATCCTGTCTGCCTGCCTGAATACAGCAAGCTCAAAGGCAGGATAAACATCTACCATTTCATGGACAAGCTATCGGGTAAATTGAATGAAAAAGATGTCGTTGTTACAGATGCCGGTTCAACGTTTTACGCTGGCTCGCAGGCCGTGAAAATAAAAAAAGGGATGAGGTACATAACATCCGGGGGTTTTGCAACAATGGGATACAGCCTACCCGCCAGTATAGGAGCCAGCATAGCCCTAGGTAGACGGAGGGTGATGTGCATAACTGGGGACGGCTCCTTCCAGCAGAATATCCAAGAGTTGCAGTCGGTAATACACTATAAACTCCCGCTGAAGATATTCATACTAAACAACGAAGGCTACCTTTCCATAAGGTTCACGCAAGAAAGGTACTTCAACAACAGGTTCCTAGGCGAAGGTCCAAATTCTGGGGTGTCCTTCCCGGACTCCGAAAAGGTCGCAAAAGCATACGGGATAAAATTCTTTAAGGTCTCAGACAACAAAAAACTGGACAAAACGCTTGACGAAGTGCTCAAGTACGACGGCCCCGTAATATGCGAAGTAATAACCCCTAAAGACCAGCTGATTATACCTACGGTTTCGTCTGAGAAGAAGGAGGACGGCAGCATGGTATCAAAACCTCTTGAGGACATGTACCCATTTTTAAGCAGGGAAGAATTTAAAAAAGAGATGCTCATAAAGCCAATAGACGAGTAAACGTGTCATTGATGCCCATGTAGACGCGCCTGGCAACTCTAATCCTGCATCAAGTCCGATAAAAACCATTGACTACCCCCTCCGGAGAGGGCTATACACATGGGATTCTTGATGCCAGAACCTTATGAAAGCCGAAATCCCCGAAGGTTGACCGAGTTTCATGTCTGGCTCATCTCGGTAATCTTTGACTCCAGTTGTGTGATGGTGTATAGCAGGCTGTCCAAGAGGTCTTCTATAGCGTTCGCATTTTTCTCGATATCCTCTGCATAGTTGATTATAACCGTGTCGTTGGACCGGGACTTTATGTCGCCCGCAATGTCATCCATCTCCCCGGCTTTCGTGCTTACGTCATCCTCCCTGTCCCTGACGGCGTTAGTCAGGCTGAGCATAGGCCCTTTCATATTCCTCACCGCGTCTATGCGGTCCTGTAGTTTGGTTGCCTCGCGCTCCTTCAATTGGTAGTCCCACCGGCAGACGTCGTACTCCCTTTTCGTGGTGTTGTAGAAGTTAACCCAGCGTTCGCGGTCGGTCATCATCTTGTTACACTCATCATCCAAATTGCTCTTCTCATTCTTTAAGTCGATTAACTGCTCTTCAAGTGAGGCTCTCCGTGCTTCTAAGAGATTATACTCTCGTGAGTAGTTGGAGAGAATGTTTGCCTGTGAAGTAATCATACCATCCTTGGTTTTAAGTTGGTTTTCCTGTGTTGTAAGTATAGCCTCTTTGGTTTTAAGTTGGTTTTCCTGTGTTGTAATAATGACGTCTTTGGTTCTAAGTTCATTATCATATATACAAAAAATACCAACATTTAATCCAATAATAATAAAAAAGATAAATGCTATTACTAAAAATTTTTCACTAGAGTAGGATAATCTCCCTACACTTAACAAGTAGATTATAACCATACCAATGAATGGTAGGAGATTAACTGCTATAAACCAAAGGAATACAATATTACCTCCAACAATAGAAGAAATGTAATTAAAGATAGAATATCCAACATCAATCCAATCAACTTTTATGAGTATTATCCCGGTAATAATACCCAAAAATAACATTATGGCTTCCTTATAGCGCAATATACGTTTTTCACTAAATGACTTGCCCTTTTCCTGTATCTCTAATGTCAAACCTGCTTTGAGAATTTCGGGTTTTATCTTCTGGACATGATTTTCATGCTTTGATGAAACTCCCTGATAGACTTCCTTTATTATAGTAAAAATAGCATTAAGGTTACGTAAGAGGTTACGTAAGAATATATTTTTAGTATCATACAGATGCTTTATACTCTCGATATACACTTCCTCTGATTTATGGTGTAATTTTTTAAATAGCGATTCCTTATCTGGTTGAGATTGAACATTTTGTGATATATCACCTGTATCCTCCGACCCACCCGCTCTACGGTGTATTTTTCGTTTACTAAACTTCTTTAATGAACCAATGTATCCTAAAAAGTCCGTATCAATAGCCATACTACTCCCATTACTACATATTTACCTCTAGTGATAACTCCAATTATCCTATTGATTTCAGTATTAATGTACCTTTCGCTACCTGAACTCACTTGGGGGCTATTTAGAAAGAGTTTTTTGAGTCCATGTTCTTCAAGGGTCAAAATCCCCTCCTGGTATTCCTATTATTAATAGAACGTAGTATCACTATTTCTAGTCGTATCTTCTTCTTTTCTGGTATCCGCCTTTTTTGTGTCCGTCTTGTCGGCCGTGTCCGCTTCTGTTTTGAGGCCTTGAACTTCTGTTTCTGTATCCTCTGTTTCCTCCTCCTCGTTGTGGCATGCGGGATTCTTCGCCTTTGGCGTATTGGGCTCTTTGGGAGTGGTAGCTGTGGCCCGTCACAACGGGTATTTCTTTTTTCAGGAGGTATTGGATGTTGTTCAGGTTGGTTCGTTCCTGGGCTTCGCAGAATGATATGGCGGTGCCTGATTGGCCTGCGCGGGCGGTTCGGCCGATGCGGTGGATGTAGCTTTCGGCTTCGTCGGGTATTTCGTAGTTTATGACGTGGGTTATGTCGTCTACGTCTATGCCGCGTGCTGCGACGTCGGTTGCGACGAGTATGTTGACGCGGCCGGATTTGAATCTGTCGAGCGCGATTGTGCGGGCGTTTTGGCTTTTGTTTCCGTGTATTGCGTCGGCCGGTATTTTGTTTTTCGCGAGGTGTTCTGCGACGCGGTTTGCCATGTGTTTGGTTCTTGTGAAGACGAGCGCGCGCTTTATGCCTTTTTCGTTGATTACGCTGAGGAGTAGCGATATCTTCTTGTCCTTGTCGACGAACATGACCTGCTGGTCTATGAGGTCGACTGTCGGCGATTCGGGGGAGACGGCTATCCTGACGGGGTTGGAGAGTATCGTCCTTGCGTAGTCCACTATGTTTTCCGGCATGGTGGCTGAGAACAGGAGTGACTGTCGCCTGCTTGGAAGTTTCGCCAGAATCCGGTCTATGTCGGGTTTGAAGCCCATGTCGAGCATCCGGTCGGCCTCATCGAGCACTAGGAATTCGACGCCGTCAAGGCGTATGTGGCCCTGCTGCATGAGGTCTTGCAGCCGTCCGGGGGTTGCGATTAGGACGTGTACTCCGCGCTGCATCGCACGGACTTGGGGCGTCTGGCCGACGCCGCCGTAGACGACTGCGGTGTACTGGTGCATGTGGCGTCCGTAGGTCTTGAAGCTTTCGTTGATTTGCATTGCAAGCTCGCGCGTGGGCGTGAGGATTAGGACGCGCGCTTTTCTGGGGGCAAGCGGCCTGTTGTCTTTGGCGAGCAGTTGCATCAAAGGGAGGGCGAAGGCAGCGGTCTTTCCGGTTCCCGTCTGGGCGCAGGCTATCAAATCCCGGCCGCTTAGGATGACGGGTATGGCCTCTTCCTGCACCTGTGTGGGTGTGGTGTATCTCTCCTCTCTCACCCCTTTTAGAAGGGGCTCGATTAGTCCGAGGCTTTCGAAGGTTTTATCTTGCATTGGGTCAAAAGTTAGGGTTTAGAAGTAAATAAGCAATTTGATGCTGGCGGTCTATGCAGCCTTTATGCCTGACAGGTCGTTTAGGACGTATGTCGGTTTTATCCCGAGTCTTTTGACGTCATCCCTCGTGTGCGCGCCTGTGAGGACGAGCGCGGCGTCTATCCCGAGGTCCAGCGCGCCCTTGATGTCCGTATCAAGGCGGTCTCCGATTACCAGCACTTTCTTTGCGGGAAGGCCTATTGCTTCCAGGGCGTCCTTGTACATCTGGGGGCGCGGCTTGCCCAATATCGTTGGTTTTGCGCCTGTGCATGCCTGGATGTATGCGATAATCGAGCCTGCGACCGGTTTAGACCTGCCGCCCGGCATTGGGTCTGTCGTGTCAGGGTTGGTGGCGATGAATCTCGCATTGCCGTGTTTAATGGCGTTTACAGCCGCGTTAAGGTCGTCGAAGCTCAGGTATCTCCTTCCCTCATGCGTCATTAATTTAGGTTCGCCGGCGACGACGTAATCTGCCTTCATGTACTCCTCGCCATCCAGGCCGAGGATTTCGAATCCCGCGTTCTTTAGGAGTGTTTTGACCGCGTCTGCAGCCACGCAAAAGGCCTTGTTTTTCCCATGTTCGCTTGTTAAGAGCCTTTTAAGGTAGTTGGCCGTCACCGTGCCTGAGGTGATGATATCTGCCTCTTGGACGTCCCTGATGCCCATTTTCGTCAATCTCTCCCGGTATTCGGAAGGCAGGCGCGTCGAGTTGTTCGTGATAAAGACAAACTTCTTATGCCCGGCTTTCACCGAGTTGATGGCGTTGATTGCCGGTCGTATTACCTCGTCGCCTCTGGATATGACGCCGTCTATGTCCGCGATATAGCCGGAGTAGTCTTTCATGTGTTTATCCCTGAGACGGCGGGGTATATATCCTGCCGTGGTTCATCCTGAAATGTGCTTGCGCGGGTTTATGGCTTTATACGCTTGTTCTTAATTGTTATTTATGCCGGTCCGTGGGTTCTTCAGGTGGCTGGGCAGGCTTCTTTCTAGGCGGCGGCATCTCAAGCTCGGCCTTGTGGGTGCTCCGAACTCGGGGAAGACGACTTTGGCCAACCGGATTTGCATGGAGTTCTGCGGCGAGGAATTGGGCGTGGTTTCGAGCATGCCGCATGAGACGCGGGTCGTGCAGTCGAAGAAGGGGGTGGAAGTTAAGTCCGGCGGTGCTTCTTTGCTTGTGGAATTGTTTGACACTCCGGGCTTGTCGGCTCATGACGACTTGTGGGATTATTACAGGCATTTCGTCTGGACGTTCGGCGTTGATGAAGCAGACCAGAGGTTTGGCGAGGCCCGGCGCGGTATTACCAGGACGCTTGCGCTGCTTGGCGAGCTTGATGCTGTCATCCTCGTCATCGACCTTGAGCGTGACCCGAGCAGGCAGATTTCGGACATTCTCATCGACATCCTCGACCGGCAGAGCATCCCTATCGTGATTGCCGCGAACAAGATTGACTCGCTGAAGGAGGAAGCCCCGGACGAGGATTACACGTTCCTCGGGCATCCTGTCGTGCCCATTTCCGCATTGCACGGCACCAACATGGAACGGCTCTATAAGGCCGTCTACAAGCGCGTTAAGCCCTGATTTATAAGCCGGCTGGCTGATATAACTATACTTTGAGGTGGTATCATGGAAGAAGGGAATAAATGCTGCATGTCGCACGGGATTGTCACGGTTTTGCTGGTCGGATTGCTCATGGCCGCATTCTTGTTCGCGTTCCGCTCGCTGGTTGCGGATGTAGGCCGGCCTATTGTGGAGGTGAATCCGGTCATACAGGCGGCGTCTCCTGATTCCTCGCGCAATACGTTGTCGGTTTCCGGCAGTTCCCAGGTCACGGTCAATCCGGACGAGGCTTATGTGTACATCAGCGTGATTACCAATGCGTCGACTGCGAAGGTCGCGCAGGACGACAACAGGAAGACTACCAACGCCGTCATTGCCGAGCCGGTGCAGCAGGGCATTGCGGCGGATGACATCGAGACTACAACTTACAACCTCCAGAAGAGGTACGATTGGGTCGACAAGGAGGGTAAGAGCGTTGAGACTGGGTATGTCCTGACTCACACGTTGAAGGTCACGACCGGCGACGTCGAGGATGTCGGAACGATTGTCGATGCGGCTGTCGGTGCAGGCGCGAACGGCGTCGAGCAGGTGGAGTTCGGGCTTACCAAAGTTTCAGAGAAGAAGGTCAGGGACCAGGCATTGCTCAATGCGACGATGGTCGCAAGGGATAAGGCCGAGCGGATGGCGCAGGCTGCGGGCGTCAAGCTTGTGAAAGTCATAAGCGTCTATGAGAGCAACTATTACTACACGCCTTACGAGTACAACGTGCGCTCGAACATGGGCGATTATGCAACTGCCGCTCCGAGCCTGATTACGCCGCAGAAGGTGGACGTCTCAAGCAGCGTGCAGGTCGTGTATGAAATAGGCTGATTGAGCGTGTTTTGCCGGCGGCCTGATAAAAGGCCGCTGGTTTGGTTTTTTCCCCAGCCTTTTTAGGCACTACAAGCAAGCGCTCCTTCGGCGGTCGGTAAAAACAGTCTTTTCTATCTGGCTTTTAGGCGCTACAACCTAGGGCCTCAGCCGCATCCTGTAAAAACAAAAAGTAAAAAAAGAAAAAAAATTGTTGATGTGTTCGACTGTCTAAAGCTTGGATACCTGATCGGCTTTCTGGCCGCGGTCGCCTTCAACGACTTCGAACGATACACGGTCTCCTTCGTTGATGTTCACGCCCTCCTTGAGGCCGCTAGCATGGACGAAGTAGTCCTTTCCGTCGTCTCCTGTGATGAAGCCGAAGTGCTTCATCCGGTTGAAGAACTTTACTTTTCCTTCTACCATTGTTTTTTCACCTCCTTAATGTGTTTACACTGTTATTCTGTGTATAGTCAACGCCGGCATGGCCGGCCGCCTGGGGTATGCGCGTCCTGCATGCGTGCTCTACCGCCCACAGGTCGCGGGTCTCCCTCGGCGTGATGAACGATATAGCCTTCCCGCTCTTGCCGGCGCGCCCGGTCCTCCCGATGCGGTGGATGTAGTTCTCCTGCTCCCTCGGCAGGTCGTAGTTGAACACGTGCGAGACTCCGTCAATGTCCAAGCCCCTGGCCGCAACGTCTGTCGCGACGAGGAAGCTGAATCTCTTCTTCCTGAAGCCTTCCATCACCCTGTCGCGCTGGTTCTGCGATAGGTCGCCGTGTATGGCCTCGGCATTGATGCCGCTGCGCCGCATGAGCTTGCTGAGGGTGTCCGCCCAGTTCTTGGTGTTGCAGAACACTATCGCGCTTTCAGGCGTCTCTTTCTTGACGACGTTTATGAAAGTGTCGAATTTCCTCTCCTGGGGGGCTTCGTAGTAGCATTGCTCTATCTCGTCGACGGTCATCTCCTCTGATTTGATGGATATAACTTCAGGCTGCCGCATGACAGAGTGCGCGAGCTCCCGTATCCTTTCAGGTATGGTTGCCGAGAAGAGCATGGTCTGCCTCTCAGTCGGCACGTATGATATTATCCTTCGTATGTCGTCTATGAAACCCATGTCCAGCATGCGGTCCGCCTCGTCCAGTACGAGGAATCTCACTCCCTTCAGGTCGAGCACGTTCCTTCCGATGAGGTCGAGAAGCCTTCCGGGCGTCCCGACCGCGACATGCACGCCCTTCCTGAGCGCCATCGCCTGCGGGTTGATGCTCTTGCCGCCGTAGAAAGCGTCCACGCGGACCTTCTTGTTGTAGCCTATCTTGCGGATTTCCCCGCAGACCTGCTCTGCAAGCTCCCTTGTAGGCGTGACCACCAATGCCTGCACCTCGCGCCGGTCGCAATCGACCTTCTCGATTATCGGTATCGCGAACGCCAGCGTCTTGCCGGTGCCAGTCTTCGCCTCCGCAATCAGGTCGCGGCCGCTCATCAATACTGGTATGGCCTGCTCCTGTATGGGCATGGGTTTCTCCAGCTTGTTGTATTCCAAATCCTTCAGCACGTGTTGGCTGAGGTTAAAGTCGCTAAACTCTTCATTATTCACATTCATTACCTCTTTTCTAATGGTGTAGAATTAAGATTGTTATCCAGACGAAACACTGATAAGCATTTGTACTGTAATTAATCAAAATTCTACTCGCTAGACATATACTAAGGAGGATGAGCTTATAAATGCCATGATTACCGGTTGGTTACTACTTCTTGTCCAACACCTTGATGAGGTGCCAGCCGAAATCCGTCCTCACAGGGCCTATGACTTTGCCTTTCTCGCCGTCAAAGGCCGCGTTCTCGAATTCCCTTATCATCTTCCCGCGGGTGAACCATCCGAGGTCGCCGCCGCGTTTTCCCGACGGGCATTCGGAGCATTCAGCCGCGAGCTTGGCGAAGCTTTCGCCTGAGTTGATTTTTCCCAACAGTTCCTTGGCCTTTCCCTCGCCTTTGACGAGTATGTGGGCTGCGTGGACTTCCTTGACCATGAGTATTAACAATGAGCAGTCGAATAAAAATGTAAGCGGGCCGTTCTCCATGGCTTTGTGATCATGCCGTCTTCAGCGTCACGCCGAACGCGTCCAATCCTTCGGCAAGGTTTCGCGACAATCCTTCAAGCGTGCCTTCAAGCTCGCACTGCTTTTTCACCAACGCATTGAGCTCATCGGCCTTCGCCGCGTTCGCATTCTCCAGCCGCCCTATTTTCGCTTCGAGCTCCCTTGCGCGCTCCAGGGATTTGGATTTCCCCATCTCGTCCATTGCCTGCCTCTCCTGCTCCATTAGCCTGATGTATTCGTCTGCGAGGGGTCTTGTCAGGGCATTCTTCGCCTCCTCAATGGCCTTCAGCGTCTTCTCCGGGGTTTTCACGTCAATTTTTCCTTCCCGTACCGCCTGCTCCAACCCCTTCAGTATTTCCGGCAGCGTGTCGTCTGTCATGAACTGCTCTACAGGCCGTTCGATGTATCCCTCAAGGATGATAAGCGCGGCCGGCTGGAGGCGCTTTTCATCGGATGCCATCTTATGGTATTTGCGAAGCGGCCTGTTCAATGCCGAGAGGCGTTCGTGCGCAAGGCTTGCTATCCTGTCTTTTTTCTGCGATATCTCCTCCTGCTGTCTTTTCTGGCCTGCCAGGTTTTCGTCGTTTAATGCCGATGCGTATTCAGTGCGGTATCTAGCGAGCTCTTTTGCGAGCTGTTCAGACTCGCGGGAGAGTTTTTCCTTCTGAGCGTAAAAGATTGTTTTGCTTTCTACTGCCTTAGAGTGCTCGTCTTTCAGGCTGCGGATCTTCCGTATCCCCGGCATCCTGCTTGCGTTTAAAATCTCCCCTATACTCCTGTCGGCGTCAATCAGCCGTTTCACGCTCTTTTGCATCTCGGTCATGGCGTCGCCGTGCGCCAGAGGCAGGTATCGGCCCGGGCCGAACGTCGTTTTCGCTATTCTCTCAAGGCGTTCGGACAGGATTTTGCGGAACTTTTCCAGTCTCTCGTAGTCGATGTCTTCGTCTGCTTCTATGCCGTTGAGGATTTCGCGCATTGACGCCACGTATTCCGGCTTTGACGTCCGGACTATCGGCGCGAGGCGTGCTGGGAGCTCTCCTGCGGGAGTTTCGCCGATGCCTGCGGTGGTCTTTAGCATGAGAGATTTGACTTCAAATATTTCGTCCAGGATTGGTCTTGCCTTTTTCCCTATCTCTGCATTCTCCCTCGCGGTCTCGCCTTCAAGCCATCCGCCGATATCGGGCATGCTGAGCTCCTTCTTCTCCGTTTCTCCTCCGCCAAAGAGCCGGTCCAGTAATCCCATTATAACGAACTATGCTTGTCAACCAAGAAAACTAAGGCAGCGTGGTCGTGAACGTCGACGGCGGGCTGCTCGTCTTCGCGTCCTCTCCTCCTGCCGTCATCCTCTCGTACTTGTCGCATATGCCGTTCTGGTTTGCGTCAAGGCAGCAGCCGCCGGTCTTCTGCTCGATGTAGGGCGAGCCGCATTTCGGGCCGGTCTGCACGCATCCGGCGAGCAGGACGGCGACAGCTATGAGCGTTATCGCGATTATTGCCCTCATGCATAGCATTTATGCGCAAAAACTTAAATACAATCATATGGTCATAGACTACAACTTTGCGTTGCGCGCGTTCGTCGCATTGTTCGCCATCGTCGACCCTTTCGCCAACATCCCTATCTTCATCTCCATCCTCGACCGCTTCGGAGAGGGCGACCGGAAGGTTATGATACGCGAGTCCGTGTTCATCGCATTCATCGTCCTGTTGGCCTTCACGCTGCTCGGCAACTACATCTTCCAGTTCATGGGAATCACGCTCTACTCCTTCAAGATAGCCGGCGGTATACTCCTCCTGATTATCGCGATTGAGATGCTCTTCGGCCGGAAGACGCGGACCGAGATATCGGACGACACGCTGAAGGAGGAGCGGGAGAACGTCTCTGTCATGCCGCTCGCAATCCCGCTTCTGACCGGCCCCGGCGCGATTACCACCGGCATCGTACTTTACGACTCGGCGGCCGATACGGCAGGCAAGCTCGTTCTCATAGCGTGCATCTTCATCGTCTTCCTCCTCTCTTACATAATACTCGCAAAGGGCGAATCTATTCACAGGATACTCGGCAAGACCGGCAACAAGGTCGTCGTAAGGATGATGGGTCTTCTTCTGTCTGCCATCGCGGTCCAGTTCGTCGTCTCCGGCGTAGGCGAGGCGATAATGAGCTACGGCGCGCTGTGAGGTCTTTATGAGGAAGCTGCATAAGACACCATACTACTCTATGGTCGTCGGCAGGATGCCCGACGGCTGCAGGCTGTGCGTCAAGGGCGCGAAGCTCGTCTTGTTCGCAACCGGCCTGTGCAGCCGTCATTGCTGGTATTGCCCGCTTTCCGAGCGCAAGAAAAATAAGGACGTCGTCATCGCGAACGAGTGGTGGGTCAGGCGCGACCGGGACGTCATAGAAGAGGCGAGGCTATGCAATTCGCTGGGCGCCGGCATTACAGGCGGCGACCCTCTGATGAGGATGGACCGGACAGTCCACTATATCCGGCTCCTTAAGAAGACGTTCGGCAGCGACTTCCACATCCACCTCTACACCTCAGGGGCTCTGGCTTCAGAAAGGAATCTATCAAGGCTCTATTCGGCAGGCCTTGACGAGCTCCGCTTCCATCCGTTGAAGAAGGATTTTCCTGCGCTTGTCAGCGCTTTGAAGTTTGGCTGGAAGGTCGGCTGCGAGATTCCGGCAATCCCCGGCACGCTTGCTGCGACGAGGGATTTCATAAGATATATCGACGGCATAGGCGTCAACTTCCTGAACATTAACGAGCTGGAGTTCTCTGAGACGAACATGCAACAGATGCTCTCGCACGGCATGAAGACGGCCGGGGGCGTTTCCTATGCAATCAAGGGCAGCGACCGTCTTGCGCATAAACTGCTCGACTACTGCCGGAAGGAAACGTCGCTGGACGTCCACTACTGCACGCTCAAGCTGAAGGACAAGGTCCAGCTCGGAAACCGCCTGAAACGCCGGGCGAAGAACGCGGCCAAGGAGTACGACATAACAACCAAGGAGGGGCTGTTCGTCAGGGGGGCGATATACCTGCCCGAATTATTACCCTCATTCAAATACCAAAAGACCCTCGACTCCCTTACCTCCAAGCAGTCTTTCGGCTATCTAAAACGCCTCATGGCAGCCAAGGCAATGCTGAAACGTAAATACAACCTGCCAACAGAGCTCATCGGCATTGACCGCCAGCGATTCCGCCTCCTCACCGGCGCGTGGATTGTTGAAGAGCTCGCGCCAAGCCTTAAAGAATCAGGCCTTAAGCCCGCGGTCGTTGAGGAATACCCGACGTGGGACGCCCTATGCGTGGACCTGAGGTTCCTCTGACGCCGTACACTGCTATATATGCCCTAGATTATAATTTGTGATAGCAGCAGGCCAGTTTGCGCGATGACATGGACAAATCAAATTTCATAATCTTATTGTGTATTGTTGCGATAATCTCTCAGTCCTCATTCTCTTCCGGCGCCCATGCCGGCGCGCAGCAGTCGGTGCAAGTCATTTGCAAGGTGCTGAACGATATAGCAACCGTCATCATAACCATAATCCTGGGTATCGGGATAGCCATGTTCATACCCCTGCTACTTGCCGGATGCGTGCTGTACATCCTGATGAAAGGGACGAATGCGCGCAAACTCATAATAAAAACAACTATCATACTGCTTGCAGGCGTAGTAGTCGCAACGCTCCTAACCGCCGGAATTGCATACGCCATCATTATATTCAAAACCGGCGGGACGTGCCAGATAAACATTTTCGGCTGAAAAATACTCTCCTGCCATCTGTGCAACAGCCTTCAGATAACGGCTACTTCCTAGGCCCGAATAGCGCCCAAATCAACAGTCCCGCCACCGGCAATACCAATAATACCAGAATCCAGGCTAATTTGCTTCCGCCGTCAAGCTTTCTATTTGTCAGTATTGACACGAGCGCCCAGAGATAGAGGGCGGCAATCGCCAGGATAAAAACCGGGTAAAGCAGCGGGCCGAACGGGAACAGGCCGCACCACAAGGCCGAGCCGAGTCCGTACCATCCCATTGCGAGCGCGATTATTACAACAAGGGCTAATAACACCAGACGGCTCCAGCGTTGATTTTTCCTCATTATAATCAAACATCGGGCCAGGGAATCTATAACCTGCCTTAACATCAATAGGATTGACGGCCTTTAAGCCTTGCCGGACGCCGTGGCGACCTGTGTTCCTATTTAAAACCGTAGTCCCAATCTATTCTCATGAGCGATGGCAGCAGCACGCGCAGGCTCTATCGGAGCGGCAGCAACCGCATCATCGGCGGCGTGCTGGGCGGCATCGGCGAATACCTAGACATCGACCCGGTCGCGCTCCGCGTGCTTTACATACTGATGGCCTTCCTGACCGGAATATTCCCCATGCTGCTGGCCTACGTAGTCTTCCTCTTTATCATACCCTCTAAGAAATAAATCCTCCTCAGCATGCCTGACGAAATAAGCCATCTCATCTGGGCCTATCTACTGCTCAAGCACCCGAGCGTGCGCGCTCACCCGGACTTTCGGAGAAGGCGCGACATTATCGCGACCTATCTCTTCGCGATGCTGCCGGACCTCGGAAACCTCCTCATGGCGTTAATAATGCTCTCCTTCATGCAATCCAACAACATCCCGGCAGTAGCCGGTCCGGAGGCATTCATGCAATACCCTATAGTGCAGGACGCGTTCAACCAGATACACGTCATATACTACGTATTCCACAGCTACGTGACGCTTGGAGTGCTGCTTGCGATAGCGTACGTCGCGCTCCGGCGGGTCTACTGGCCTCTCCTTCTCGGCTTGGGACTGCACCTGACGCTCGACGTCTTCACCCACCGGGACATGACTGCCCTCAAACCGCTATACCCCCTCTTTGACACGACGGTAAGCGGCATAGTCCACTGGG
>JAQTQS010000037.1 GCA_028712125.1 Candidatus Altarchaeota archaeon | reverse complement strand
CGTTATGGTAATCGCAGGCGTAAAATGGGTCGCATCAGAAAACGACCCCGGCGCGCGAAAAGCAGCCAAAGACACGATGGTACACGCAATCGTGGGATTGATTATAGTAACAATAGTATCGGACGTGATAAGGCTTGTAGGTTTGGGGACAATGTGCACCTAAACGAAAAGCCAGACATTGCTTGCTATGAGGATAATGAGATTTTTGTTTAGTATAGTAGCTTTATGCTCGGTTATTACTCTATTGGCATCAGCCGTGGACGCAGCAACGACTTTCGTAGATACCGTAACCAGCAAGGTAAGCACGGTTGTCTGCGGATTCTACTTAGTCTTTAAGTCGATTGCGACAGGCGTAGCGGCAGTCGTTATGGTACTCGCAGGCGTAAAATGGGTCGCATCAGAAAACGACCCCGGAGCCCGAAAAGCAGCCAAAGACACGATGATACACGCAATCGTGGGATTGATTATAGTAACAATAGTATCGGACGTCATAGCGCTCGTGGGACTTGGTACGATGTGTTGAGCAACAAAAATAGAAATAAAACACGTACCTTGGCAGTAATACCTGGCGGTTCAAACACAACTGTTTTAAATAGTTCGTACCATATTATTTACAACACCATGGACACCAACCGCGCCAAGCTGAAAAAGAGTATTATCAAGACATTATTCGCGGTATGGCTCATTGCGATTCTTTCCATAACCGCATCAGCAGCAGTAGACCCTTGGATAACCATAAGGGACAAGATACTGGACATCGTATGCCAGCTAAAAACGGTATTCAAGACTGCAGCCACGGGTGTAGGAGCGCTCATACTGACTATGGCAGCCGTCCAGTGGATAGCCTCTGAAACCGACGCAGGAGCCAGGAAAAAAGCCAAGACGTCGATGATCCATGTCATGGTTGGCCTGATAATCGTGTCGATTGCGGACGAGATTGCAGGCTTGGTGCTTACTTTCACATGCCCTTGAAAATGGAAAAAAACGCTAAAACAAAGGTTGTGCTGTTGAGCATGCTTGCGGCATTGTGCCTTTCTGCTTGCGCGAGCGCAAGCCTTGTGGACCAGATAATTGCCCCCATGACGACCGCAATATGCAGGATTTACGGTCTGATAAAGAACGTCGCTGGAGCGATAGCCGCCCTTGTGATAACAATCGCCGGCTTCAAGTGGGTCGGCTCATCCGACGACCCGGGAGTGCGAAAGGCCGCAAAGGACAACATAATACACGCGCTGATAGGAATGCTGATAATAGTCATTGCTACAGACATTGTCCAGCTGATAACCGCATCTCCCGGATGCTGATTTTGATTATTGCTAGAATTATAGCAAAAAGACCTCGTATGCACTCATCAGCCGGAGGCGCTGTAGTTTATATTGTAGACCCTAACATACCCCCCGCTGAAATCACCCGCCAGATTGAAGTACTTGGGCTTGAACGAGCTTATGTTGCCGGTGAACAAGCCCGAATTTAGGTAGTTCGCGCAGCCCACCTTGTCCTTGTTCTCCTCGAGCAGGCACTGGGGCGACGGGACGTCGTCGACATGGTCGCCGAGATACAGGCGCGTCATCATGTAGTCATTGAACTCGCCCGGGACGTAGATGAGCTGGTAGGTCTCGGAGGAATGTATGATGCCGTCCTGGTCCTTCCAGCTTACGGCAGTATTCCCGAGGATGTCAGGCCGCTGCATTGCCAGCATGAGTATGTCGCTCAACGGCTGGACTCCCAGAATCGACGCGGGATTGTCCTTGACCCACGTCTCCCAAGGGACGGTGTACATGTTCCCCGCGGAGTCGACAATGACCGCCTTTACGCCGGTTATGTCCTCGCCAACCACCTCGAATATCAGGCCGGCGATGGGCCATGGGCATCCGAATACGAGCTGGCGGGCGAATGCGGTCTTCCCGTTCTTGTCGGTCGTTATGGTCTGCCGGCTGCTCTGGGATTCTAGGAACGTGCATGTCATGTAGTTCATGAACGAGCCTTCGGTCTTGTTCTCTATCACGCCGGTGGCTATGAAGTGCAGCGCGCTGCCCTTCCCTATCATCGTCCAGTCTATTGCGACATGCGAGAGGTTCATCCCCATCTCGTTGTAGCGCTTGTTGTATGCTCGTATGGTGTCCATCGCGTCCTCCTGGCCGCGTTTCAGCATGAAAAACCGGGCGACATCCTGTATTTCATAGGGGTCGGCCTGGAGGTTGTCTATCAGCACGGGACGGTGTGATATGGCGGTTATCCAGTGGCCGTAGTCCCACCATGTTATCACGGCTTCGGTTGGCGCTGTATTGTTGGTGAGGTAGTCGAGTGCGGGGCGCCATGAGTACATCTCCTGCGTCATGGTGACGTACAGCGTCCTTACGCCCGCGAACTTGGAGTACATGCTGCCTGCAGCGAACGGGAGGTATATCAGCGGCACGAGCAGTATGAGTATCACCGACACTATCCTGAATCCATTGAGGTCTTTTTTATTCAGGGCGGCAAAAAGCCCGATGGTTGCGCCCAGCGACGCTATTGGAACGCTTGACGTGAAAAGCAGCTGGGACTTGTTGAATATTCCCCACATCATGGGAATGCTCCATGCGAGTACGAATGACGCGCCGAAACTGTTCTTGTCGAAAGCGAGGTAGAGCAGTATTGGTATCATGCATATGCCGTAGAGGATGGCTATGCCGAATCGGTAATAGCTCTCGTTGAGGAATCCGCCGATGTCGCCAGCCAGCGGGTTTTGCTCTGCTATGGTCTTTCCGACGACGTCGTCCACTTTCGCGCCGGTTATGCTGCCAATGAACTTGCCTATGATCTTATCCGGGCCGGAAACGAGAATGGCCGCGATGAAGATTATTATGGCCGCATATCCGAGCATTTTGATGTTGTCTTCGATTAGGCTTTGGAGCTTTCCGAAAAATCCGGCATCTTCTGGATGAATCTTTCCGTGGGAGCGGACCCTCAGGAACTCAAGGGCTATGGAGAGCGCGATGGAGCCGAAGAATGTCATCTGTATGTAGTCTGTGAACGACGGTATGGGTATGCCGCCGACCTGCCCGTGCAGGACGAGGGGGTAGAGCACGCCGAACGCGTACATGATGAGCGCGTGGGGCGGGAGCCTGACGCAGTACTCGTTCTTGAGGTAGCTTGTGACTGCGTAAAGCCCCATTGAAACACCCATGACCAGTATGACGTATGCATAACCGCCCCATGACAGGGCCAGAAGCAGCATTGAGATGCCGCCTGCAACGGTATAGACCATGCTGCGCCTCCTGAAAGCCAGCACGAAAAACAGGAAGGTGGTGACCACGAAAAACATGCCGAGCATGTCGTCCTCGCAGTTGCCTGCGGCGGCCTTTGTCGCGAAGACCGGGCTGAGGAAGAGCATGAAAGTCCCGAGCGCCGCGCACACCTCGTTATACGGCCGCATGTCGGCGAACATGTTGCGCAGCAATAGGTAGAATGCTACAAGCGTGAACGCACCGGCTACGAGCGGGTAGAGCATTGCCGTGTCTTCTACCGTGAATCCGAGGGGCGCAAGGACCAGGGCTGTTGAGCCCATGAACAACGCGGCCATGAACCTCTGGGTGCCCATGTTCAACCCCCCGGGATAGGTGTTGCTTGTGGCGTTGTAGTAGTTCTCAAGGCCGAATGTCATGCCGCCCGGGACGTCCTTGCCGTAGTATTTTATGCCGCCCTTCATCGGGTATGTGAGGTAGTCGTATTCCGGGATTTTGCCGTCTTTCACGATGAGCTGCGCCCATTTGTAGTGCCAGTGGGGGTCTATTTCAGCCAGGTATATGTCAAGCGCCGGCAGGAAATGGGTCACCAGGGTTGACAGGAAGATTGCGAGAACGAATGCCGTGGAAAGCTTCATCAGGTTGTGGGAGGCTAGAGCGTAGAAGAACAGGAACAGGCCGCAAACGAGCGTGAATATTGTGTAATCGCGCGTGTAGCCGCTGTTCGTTATCTGGTAGGAGAACAACGTCGCGACCGCCAGGAATACCGGAATCGCATAGAGGAGGGTGTTACGGGTCTTGGCTTTCAGGTGCAGATTGAGGAAATAGAGGCTTGCGAGGAGCAGCAAACACATCATAATCGGGCCGTATTCAACCATGAAGCCGGCGAACATCATCACCGAGACGGCAAGGCCGGCCAATGACACTAGGAACATCGGTTCCGACAGGTGCTCCTGAAGCGAAAGCTTTTTTTCCTCGCTGGTAGTGTCGGATATCTCCGTGTCAACAGTCTTTTTTCGTCTGCTCATCCCAATCACTTGCCGAACCGGCGTTCTCGGGAGTTGTAGTCTCCGATAATCCGGTCAAGGTCCTGCTCCGTGAAGTCCTGCCAGAGCTTGTCCACGAAGTATATCTCAGAATAAGCCGACTGCCAGAGGAGGAAGTTGCTCAGGCGGTCCTCTGAGGTCCTTATGACAATCTCAGGGTAGCTTTTCACCCACAAATTGCGCTGTATGTTCTCTTCGGTGAATTCAAGGTTTTGGGCGGCTACCTGCCGCACGGCGTTGATGACCTCCTGGCGGCCTCCGTATGCCACTGCAAGGTTCAATGTGACGTTGTGGTAGTCTTTTGTCGCGTCCTCGAGGTGTTCCATGTTGGAGATGAGCTCTTTGCCCAGCTCCCGGTTCACGTTTCCGGCAAGGTACTGCTTTTCACCGCAGATTTTTACCCTAATCTTGTTGTCGTGTATGCGCTTGTCGGTAAGGACGCTTCTGGCCTGCTCTGAGAACACGGAATACAGCGTCTCAATCTCACGCCTGCCGCGGTTCTGTATGTTCTCGAGGGATAATGCGTAGATGGTGACCTCGTTGACTCCGCGCTTCATGCTCCAGTCGAGGAAGTCGTAGAACTTGCTGATGCCGGCCCGGTAGGAGTCCATCAGGTTTAAAATCCCGTGCTTCCTCATGTACCGTCGGTTGCCGTCGGGAATCAACGCTATATGCATTTTGACTATATCACTGTATCTTGCCTACAATTCCTTACATATAGGTATTAGACTTATTAATAAGTAAATAGATGGAGACGAAAGTCGCAGACGCTTCGGCGCTGCTGCACACGGTATTTGACCTTAGAACGGCGAAATTCCTGACCACGAACAGCGTCGCTCAGGAAGTGCTGGACGAAAACGCAAAGGCCAGGATGGACGCCGCAATACAGGCCGGGAGAATCGTCGTAGCGGACCCTGACGCGAAATCCATGGCAAGGGCGAAAGGGGCGGCAGCCGAAACCGGCGACCTGCCAAGCCTTTCAAAGGCCGACCTTGAAGTCATCGCGCTCGCATTCGAGAAAAATGCAGTAATCGTGACTGACGACTACGCAATCCAGAACACGGCCCGCTATCTTGGCGTCAAGACCGAGCCTGCGGTGCAGGAGGGCATAAGCCGCGAAGTAAAGTGGGCGAGGAAGTGCGAGGGGTGCGGCAGAATCTACGACGCAGGCAAGAGCGGCCCTTGCCCGGTGTGCGGCTCGCGCCTGCTCAAGAAGGCTGTTTGACAAGTTCCGCGCAGTCCTTCAGCATAAGGTATATTGCGGCATGCTCTGGCAGCGCAATATTCTCGCCGGCCGAGAGCGGGCCGTAGCTATTGTCTTTCATCGGAAACGACTGAACGTCCTTCGTTACCGTTAGACTCGTCTCAGCGTCGCCGAAGGCCACTGCATCCGCCTGGGGACGGAAGGTCGACAGGTCCCGGACTACCGCCGCCTTAAGGCCGGTCCCGCCGTGGAGGGACATCGGCAGCCGTATGAGCCTTGACGTGTCCAGCGTCACCATCTTGTCCGTGTCCTCGGTCAGCCGGACTGCATAGCTCCTTATTATCTTGTCAAACGACTTGTCCCTGAAGCCTTCGACGCCCTCCCACATGCCGCGCTCAAGCATGTCCAACAGGCGCCTCTTCTTGCCCTCGTCCATGCCGGAACGGCTTAATTCGTCCCAGACGCCGCGGTAAATCCGCCCCGGCCATCCCGTACTGTCCTTTGCCGGGCCGACATAGATTGCGGACTGCTCCTTCGGGTCCCTCTTGCCGGTGGCTGAAAAGACTATGCCGGCCGGCGCGCCTTCCTCGTGGAAATAGTGCTTTCGGTCAAGGCCGGTTGCGGTGACGTAATCCACTATCTCCCGCCGCTCGTCGCCCGTAAGCTTCAGTATCCGCTCGTCACGGCAATGGAGGTGGTAGCCCTTGCTGCCTGAGAAGTTCACGCTGATATTCTCGCTTTCAAACCCGAAGTCTTCTGTCAGGAAATTGAGCAGGTTCAACGCCTGCCGGCGGAGGTCCGACATGACCCGCTCGTCAAGGAACGGCGCATCGGCGTCAAGGTCGAAAATCAGGTCGGCGCCCTGCCATGCTTTGCCGGCCATGGTGCGGCTTTCCGGGAACTCGTAGTAGGCCGCCGAGTATGAGACAAAGAACGGCGTGTCCCTCTGGAGGTACTGCTGCATCTCCCGCTCGCTGGCGAACGACTTGTGGCGGAACTTTATCTTGTCGTCAAGCGTCCCGAAACCGAACTCCCTCTGCTCGACCCTTCTCGGCGCGGGAACAGGATTTCTCAGGTAGAACTCCTTGAACCTGCGCCCCAGGAATATCTTGGTTTCAACGTTCATAGCCCCAATCCACCCAAACGAAGCCTGATTATAATATGTGCCGCCAATATCTTAAACGGATTTCAATCAAGGGCAAAATGCAGACGGACTATCCGGCCATCGGCTTCAAGTGCGGCATAGAGATACACCAGCAGCTTGAGACTCACAAATTGTTCTGCAGCTGCCCGTCGACCATCAGGGAGGATGCGCCAAGCATCACTGTAGAGCGCAGGATGCGGGCGGTCGCAGGTGAACTCGGAGGAGTGGACCCGGCCGCATTGCACGAGTTCCTGAGGAACCGGACGCTCCTCTATGAAGTGCATGATGACACGACCTGCCTCGTCGAGCTGGACGAGGAGCCGCCGCACCCGCTGAACGAGGAAGCGCTGGAAATAACGGCCGAAGTCGCCATAATGCTAAAAGCCCGGATTGTGGACGAACTCCACGTCATGCGAAAAACCGTAATAGACGGCTCGAACACGGCCGGCTTCCAGAGGACCATGCTGGTCGCAATGAACGGAACGCTCGACACGAGCGAAGGATTGGTGGGAATACCGACGGTCTGCCTTGAGGAGGATGCTGCCAGAAAGATTGCTGAAAAGGACAACACCATCACCTACCGGCTCGACCGGCTTGGCATACCGCTGGTCGAGATTGCAACGACTCCGGTCATCAAAAACCCGAAGCACGCCCGCGAAACCGCTGAAAAAATCGGCATGATGCTCCGGGCGACAGGCCGGGTGAAGCGCGGCCTTGGGACGATAAGGCAGGACATCAACGTCTCAATCCGAGGAGGAGCGCGGGTTGAAATCAAGGGAGTACAGGCGTTGAACGACATAACAAAGCTCTTGGAAAACGAGGTCGCAAGACAGCTCGCGCTAATAGGCATTCAAAAAGAACTTGCCGAAAGGAGCGTATCCGACAAGGACATCACAAACGAATTCATCGACGTCTCGGACATATTCAAGGAGCACGGCAAAGACTGGATTAAAGCCAAACTTTCGTCAGGAGAAAAAGCCACCGCAGTCAGGCTGAAAGGATACGCAGGCCTCCTAGGCAAGGAACTCATGCCCGACTACCGCTTCGGGACCGAGCTTGCCAGAATCGCAAAAGCAGCGGCCGGCCTAGGCGGCATAATACACTCGGACGAGAACATCGATGCGGCGCTGAAGGAAAAAATCACCGGCCGGCTTAAGGCAGGCGGAACAGACGGCTTCGCCTGCGTGATAGCAAACGAGAACACCGCAAAAAGGGCGCTCTCGGTCATAACCGCCCGCTGCAAAACCGCTCTCAAAGGCGTGCCAGAAGAGACGAGAATGGCAGTCGGCGAAAGGACGGAATACATGCGGCCCCTCCCCGGCAGCGAGCGGATGTATCCGGAGACAGACGAACTGTTTGTCGTAATCGGCAGGGAAATGCTCGAACGCGCGAAATCAAAACTTCCCGAACTCTTTGAGGAAAAAGCCAAACGCTATGAAAAAATGGGACTGAGCGGCGAACTGGCTGCCCAGCTCTCCAAGACGCAGCTTGCCGGCACTTTTGAAAGCCAGCTCAAGGCCCACCCGAAACTAAAGCCGTCAACCATAGCGGCCGTCCTCCTGATGGCCCCGAAAGAGGCGAAAAAAAGATTCAACGCGAACATTGAGGTACTGCAGGAAGGCCATTATGAAAGCATCCTAGGCATGCTGGAATCCGGCCTGATAACAAAAGAAGCGGTAGTTGAATTGCTGGCCCACGCCTCGAAAAACCCGGAAAAACCGCTCGAAACAACCGCCAAGGAAAACAACCTGACAGCCATGGACGAGAAAGAGCTGGCGGAGTTAATCAAAAATGCTGTCGAACAGAACAAGGGAATGCCGGCAGGCGCGCTGCTCGGCAAAATCATGGGACAATGCAAAGGCCGGGCGGACGCAGAAACCGTGAGAAGGATGCTCACAGACAAGCTAGGTTGAATTTGGAAAAACAACAAGGGAGATTAGGCACTACAAAATGAGTAAATGTAAACATATCTCTATTGACAAGGAAGTTTGTTATGTTCGTTTTGGAGAGGGTGAAATTCATAACTCAGGTGGAGAACCCTGGATAACTGTGGCAGGAGACTTGATGGTTTTTGATTTTGATAAGGATGGGAAAGTAATAGGGATAGAGCTTCTTAGTAACAACAAACCTTGCCAAAAATAGCAATCTACCCCCTACCCTGCAACAGCTTCCTAAAAATCAGCTTCAGTGGATGTTTTATTGGTAAAAATCCGCTTTTATGGGCAAAACAGATTATATTAGCAAAGCTATTTTAAGCTACTATCTTATTAGATTAACATGGGCGTTGTAACAGAAATAAGATGCACATGCAACTCTTGTGGTGAAGTTTGGCATTATCTACCAAGTGAAGAATCAAACGCTAAAACTTCTGAATGTTGTAATAACTGTCTATACTGTGGTGATGCATTATTCACTGCTGGTAGACCGATTGTTGAGCAAAAGGTTGTTCAAAAAATTGATTTAGACCGTATCAATAGTGCAACACGATGGAAAAAATCCCTAAACACCTGTCCAAAATGCAATTCAGGCAATATCAAGAAGGAAACAATAACATATAACGTTGACAAGTAAAAGATGCTATGCGCTATTTCAATCTATTTGATTAAGAACGTACACCAAAAGGTTATATCCCCGAAACTAAACAAGAGAGGTATATATTGTAGATTTTACCCCACTTGTTCTGAATATGGTATCATTGCAATAAACAAATATGGTTTCTTTAAAGGTTGGTTTAAGACTATTGATAGGATAAGCCGGTGTAGAGTAACAAACCATAATACCTGCGTAGATATACCCTAATACCTCTTTAGTAATCGGTACTAGCGGGTATTTTATTAGCAGTTTTCAGATTTTATTAGCAAAACATATTATATTAGCAAAGCTGCGTGCGACAGGCAGGATTTATAAAATAGGTGGATAGGATTACTAAAACAAAGCGTTAAGGCGTAACAATATATGATTGGGAAGTTATCGTTTTTCTCCTCTCCGTTACTGGCAATAAGTATTTAATCTCTTTTAAAATTACTTTTTTTATCTCTTCATCATTATCTTTTGAGTAAATTTGAATGCTCTTTAGATTTAATACATCTGTCGTCTTCTTTTTATTGAATCTTTTTTTATATGAATTAATAAGCGTTTTACTTATTCTTTCTGTTTCTTCAAATTTTGATTCTTTATTGTTCAAACCATTACAAATCAAAAACAAAACTTTTTTTATATTACCCCGTGCAAGTAATCTTGCAATATCTGCGGTGGTCTTATCAATAGATTGGTTATCAATAACTTCGAAAACAATATACTCATATTTTGTTCCAGAGATATTTCTTTTGATTATAAAATCAGGTCTATACTCTACTACATATTTTGACCCCCTGTTAGGGTCAGGTAACTTAAAACAATCCTCTCTTTCAAGTAATTCTAATTCACCCTTACGATGGGAATATTCATTAAATATTCTCTTAATAACTGAAATTGTTCTTTGATGAGTTTTTCCAGCCATATTACCATCTTATACTAAATGAAGGTCTTCTTGTGGGTTTACGTCTTCTTCTACCAGCAGGTTTGGCAAGAAAACTGACCTTTCTACCTTTTGATTTAAAAGAAATTCTGCGCCGTCTAACCATTTCTCCATTATTTTCTATGTTTCCATCCTTAAAATCCTTGTTTTCAATCGAATTTTCCTTGTTTTTTTCCTCCATTTACTTCACCTCCAAATTATTCCAAATTAGCGTTAAGAACCCTCAATAAAAAAAGAAACCCGCGCCAGCGGGGAATAAAGGTGCAGCCTGCTGAATAAAAGTGCAGAAACGACTTTAAGTGCAAGCCTCTCGCCAGAACCCCATTTTTATTAACCAATGTGCATATCATTAAACTAGTTTTTAAGCTACTATGGAATGCAAGATTGTCATATCGGACCCAGAAACGGGAAAGTCCTATCAGAAGGAGTTGAAGGACGACCGGGCGAAGCATTTCAAGAGCCTTAAAATCGGCTCTGAATTCGACGGCGGAGTCCTCGGCCTTGCCGACTATAAGCTGTCCATCACCGGCGGTAGCGACCGGAGCGGCTTTCCCATGAGGCGGGGCATCCACGGCACGACCAGGTCGATGGTTTTAAGCAAGGGCGGCGTGGGCTATAATCCGTTGAAAAGCGAGCGCATCAGGAAGAGGATGCGCGGCGAGATGGTGAGCGACGACATATCCCAGATTAACGTGAAGATAATCAAGAAAGGCTCGAAGAGTCTGGAAGAATCCCTGGGGATTGCGCCCAAGGAAGAGAAGAAGGCCGAGGAAAAGCCGGCAGAGTAATTTATCGGATAGCGACTGATTCTCATAACGATTTTAGTCGATATGTCATATTCCAGCGTATCGGGCTTTTGCACCGGAATGCCCGAGGCCCTGGCGCTGTTTTCGTCGAAGGTGAGGTAGAAGAGTTCCTTGCTGATAACGACCTGACTGCCTTTGCGAGGGATCTATTTTTTAACGAGCTTGAGGAGTTGTGCGTTGACTGCCACGATTACGGTGCTAAGTGACATAAGCAGGGCTCCTAGCGCCGGCGTCAGGAGAATGCCATAAGAGTATAGGACACCCGCGGCAAGGGGTATTGCGAATACGTTATATCCCGTCGCCCAAAGCAAGTTTTGCACCATCTTGTCGTATGTCGCGCGCGCAAGCCCGATTATTGCCACTATGTCAAGGGGGTTGCTTTTCACGAGTATTATGTCCGCCGTTTCCACTGCAACGTCTGTTCCCGCGCCTATCGCGATGCCAACGTCCGCCTGGGCCAATGCCGGCGCGTCGTTGACCCCGTCGCCGGTCATGGCCACGGTGAGCCCTCTCGCCTGGACCTCCTTTATCCTGGCGGCTTTCTCCTGCGGGAGGACTTCCGCAAAGTATTCGTCCAGCCCAAGCTCGTCAGCCACCCACCTGGCGACTTCCTTATTGTCTCCGGTAAGCATCATGCATTTCACGTTCATGCCCTTGAGCATGGAAACCGCCTTCTTGGATTCCGGCCTTATGATGTCTGCAAGCGCCAAAGCGCCCTTCACTTCCCCGTCAATCATCACAAATATCACGGTCTTTCCTTGTGACGAAAGCTTCCTGATTCGGTCGTCATTAATCAGGATGTTGTTTTCTCGAAGGTAACCTGGGCTTACGACCAACACGTCTTTTCCGCCGACCCTTCCTCCAGCGCCCTTTCCCGGGATTGCCCTGAATCCTTCGACCGGAAGCGTCTCATCGGCTGAAGAGACGACTCCTTTTGCTATCGGGTGCTCGGAACGGGCCTCCACGGATGCAGCATACTTCAGGAGCTCTCTCTCGTCAATCTTGTCAGAAAAGAGTATTGTGTCCGTAACGCCGAACCTGCCCTCCGTGAGCGTCCCAGTCTTGTCGAAAACAATCGCCTGGATGTTCCTCGCGCTTTCGAACGCCGCGCGATTCCTAATCAACAGGCCGTTCTTAGCCGCGAGAGACGTCGAGACAGCCACAACAAGAGGGACGGCCAGGCCGAGTGCGTGCGGGCAGGTGATGACCATCACAGTAACAGTGCGCTCCAAGGCGAACGCCAGGTCCTTGCCTAGGATCAATAACCATGTAAGAAGCGTTACTGCCCCGCCGCCAAGCGCTATTAGGGTCAGCCAGACGGCGGCGCGGTTTGCCAAATCCTGGGTCTTTGACTTGCTGTCCTGCGCTTCCTTCACCAGGGCTATCACCTGCGAAAGGAACGAGTCCTGCCCGGTCTTCCTGACCTCGACAGTAATCGAACCCTCGCCATTAATCGAGCCTCCTATGACTTTGCCACCAGTCCTCTTTGAAACGGGCTTTGACTCTCCGGTAAGCATCGACTCGTTGACCGACGTCTCGCCGTCCAAGACTACGCCGTCTGCAGGAATCTTCTCACCCGGCTTTACTAGAACCCTGTCGCCTGCTCTCAACTCTTCCAGCGGGACGTCCATAAAACTGCCGTCAGGCATGACTTTATGGGCGTCGGAAGGCATCAGCCTCGCAAGCTCCTCGAGAGCCTTGGATGCGCCCATGACGGACTTCATCTCAATCCAGTGCCCGAGAAGCATGATGTCGATAAGCGTTGCAAGCTCCCAGAAGAACACCTCGCCCGGAAGGCCGAATACTACGACGCTGCTGTACGCGTATGCGGTTGTGATGGCTACTGCAATGAGGGTCATCATTCCCGGTTTTCTTGACGACAGTTCCTCGGCGATGCCCTTGAGGAACGGAAGCCCGCCGTAGAAGTAGACGACTGAGGAAAGCAGGAAAAGGACATACAAGTCGCCATAGAACAGGGGCGAAACGCCAAGGAAACCTTGGATTGCGGGAGACAACAACAAAATCGGTATCGTGATTGCCAGCGACACCCAGAACCTCTTTCTAAAGTCGGCGACCATGTGGGTGTGGTGGTCGTGATGCTGCTCTTTCGTTCCATGGCCCGCGTGCTCGCCGACAGGGCTTTTCTGTCCCATGGACGCTGCATGGCCGCCGTGCATTTCGTGTTTCATTCCAGCAGCATCCTGTTTCGCTTCTATTGGGACTAGCGTCATCCCGCATTTAGGACACACCCCCGGCCGGTCTGACCTTACTTCAGGGTGCATGGAGCATGTGTAAATCTGCGTGTCGCCCACTTCTCAAGCCTCCAGTTCTAAATATAACATGCATCTTTTCATTTGTATCGCCCCACGACGTAATTCACCGATTAATCATTATTTAACCATTATTTAAGCAACTGGAAGGGATATGTTAAGGTGACTTAAAACTTTACTTTCGCCACCGTAGTCTGGTTCTTCTTTATGCCGGCCTGATTTTTAAGGCCTTCGTTTTATACTCTTATATTACACGCTTCCCATTCTTTAGTGTTAATTATTTTAGAGGACAATTCACAACGAGGTGAAGTAATATGGCATGTTTCGCAGCACCCGCTGCACTGGCGATTGTGACGACGGCCTTCAGAAAAAGCATTCCGGAAAAATACCGCATAAACTGGCTTAATGCGATGCTCTGGGGAGGCGTGACAATGTTTGCGGTGGAACACGCGGCCAACGGCGAGATAGTCCCGTACTTCCCGTATATCACAGCAATGGCTAATCCCGCAGACACCGCATTAATT
>JAQTQS010000089.1:1660-3379 GCA_028712125.1 Candidatus Altarchaeota archaeon | reverse complement strand
CCTCGAATTCGCGAACAACAAGTTCAAAACCCTCGAAACAATCAAAAAATACGACTACCAAAAAGAACTCGGCTTCGGCTGCGTAGACGTACACATCAAACGCGTCGAAACCAAGGAAGAAGTCAAGGAAAACATCCAAAAGGCCCTGGACATACTCCCGCCAGAACGCATCTACCCGAAGCCTGACTGCGGCCTGAAACTGCTGCCAAGAGACATCGCGTTCCAGAAACTGTGCGTGATAACGGAAGCGGTGAAAGAACTGAGGACTGAAATTTAATTCTATTCCTGTATACCCGTTGCGGAGACTAAAAATACATAATAAATGCCACTAAAATCATCAAAAAAAACATCGGTATTGAATTAACAAAGACTGCTGCCAAAGGGGCTAAGATGGAAGGAACCCACCTCTTGGTTAACTTGTACAAGTAGACACACATATAAACAAATAGAATCACAAAAGGTGTAAATACATACAAAAGAATGGGGTCTGGATATACCCACCAAGCGCCGGAAAGCCATGTGATGTGAGAAGCTAACGCTATAAAAGGCCAGGTAAGCATGGCTCCAACAGAAGTTAGTAATAACAGAACAAACAAATAGCCGAGATTAACCTTACACCTCAACAGCCATAAGGACATACTGACAACAAAAAAATTGATTGTTATCAGGAATATGCAGTAAACTGAAAAGGATATCCCGCCAAGTATGATTATAACAATTGCATTGGTTACGTCCGGCAAATACAAAAGGAAACTTGGGATTAATGTTATAAACAACAATCCACCCATGCCGAGAATGAAAACTTTGGCTGCATACGCAGGATTTGTTTTTACTTTGATACTCTTTACTGTTGTGCTCGGTCGCACTAAGGCATTAATGATGTCTGTATAAATATCAATGATGCCCACATAAATGCTGACGAAAGTTTTGTATACAGAAACTGCCTTGCTTTTCATGATACTGGCCATTATCTATTTTCTCGTGGCTTAAAACATGCAAATAATTCGTTTATTTCTTTTCCCCTGCTCTCGGCGAACCATTTTTAAAGCTCCCTCCGAAAAGTAATCCCAGACAAAGAGGGTGGTTGGGGTGCTGTGGAACGCCCCTCTTCATCCCCTGAAACGGGGATGACGCCATGCGAAAGTGGCATCAATATCCGCTTGGATTTGGGGTATAGACAAAACGGAGGACACAAAAATGGAACAATGCCAGCAGACGACCGTCAAACCGGCCGCCAATGCCACCGACCTCGACGCGCTGATGCAGATGCAGTACGTGTTCGAGAACTTTGGGTTCATACCCAATTGGATTAATGTCAAGGCCTACTAAAAGCTCCTTCGCATATAGTCTATACCCCGCCCCTTTTTTTACAGGCCGGGTTGGGGGATTTAATATAGCAACCAAATCCCATAGGATACCACTAGATGAAAATCTCTGAGATGCTGACCGACGAGGAGACGCTGTTCAGGGACGAGTCCGTCTTCACGCCGACTTACATGCCCGACCATTACAACCACCGGGACAGCCAGATTCGGGCGATATCGATGGCCTTGAAGCCGGGCGTCCGGGGCATGAACCCGCTGAACACGCTCATATACGGGCCGCCGGGGACGGGAAAGACGACGGCTGTGAAATACGTCTTTAAGGAGCTTGCCGAGGCGACAACAAAGTTAATCCCGGTTTATATCAACTGCGAGGACAATAACACGCCTTTCAGCG
>JAQTQS010000089.1:0-1650 GCA_028712125.1 Candidatus Altarchaeota archaeon | reverse complement strand
TCATGAAGCGGTCTACGGGTTTTCCCCACCGGACACGGGCAAGCCATTGGACGCGGTCAAGGAGAGCGTGTTCAAGAAGCTTTCGAAGGACAAGAAGAGCATCGTCGTCGCACTGGACGAGATAGACCAGCTTTTCGTGCGAAAGAACGCGGACAAAATCATCGTCGACCTGTTGAAGTCGCACGCCACGTACGGCTTTGACAAAATCGGCGTCATCGGCATACTCATTGACGAGAAGTTCATGGCGGGATTGGACATGAAGGCGCGCAGCGTCTACAACCCGGAGAGAATCCACTTCCAGCCCTACAACCGCGAGGAGATTAAGGACATACTCGCAGAGCGGGTGAAATACGGCCTGTATGACGGCGTGCTGCCGGCAAGCCTCTTGGATTTTATCGTCGAGAAGACGTCCGCCCAAGGCGACATCCGGGTCGGCCTTGATTTGATACGCCGGAGCGCCTATCTCGCCGAGAAGGATGCCGTGCGCAAGATAAAAAAGGAGCATGTGGAAAAGGCGTTCGGCGAGCTGCCAAGGAGCGTCAGCCTGAAGAATACCATAGAGTCTTTGGACATTGAGGAGAAGCAGCTTCTATTGTTCATCGCATCGACCGGCGAGTCCGGGTCGGGCCGCATATTCGAGAAGTACGGCCGGCAGCATGACATCGGGATTAAGAAGTATAACGAGATTGTCGACAAGCTTGAGCAGTACCGCATCATCGACACGCACTATAAGACAGGCGAGCGGGGGCGCAGCAGGGACATCGTTTTGCGATATGAGCCTGAGGACATAAAAAAGCTTGCCGGCGGTTGATTATTCCTCGCGCTTCTTCCAGATGTAAGCCAGTTTTTTTCGGACTGTTGTTTTCTTGTATGAGACCAGCCTGTCCATGAGGAGTTCGTTGAGCACCCGCCTGACGTCGTTTTCCCGGACGTCCAGCTTGTCGGCTATCTTGTCCGATGTGCTGCCCTTGTCGCCAAGCAGTACCAGCACCCTCTTGTGGAAGTCGCTTAGTTGCGGCTGGCTTTCCGGCCCGCATTCAGGCTCCTTTGCGCCGTAGTACTCCTCGTAGATATCCCTCTTCGGGTCGGTCATTGTATAGAATTACATGCGGCGGAATAAAAACGCCCCCGCACCGCCCATTGTTTTTATATACACCTAAACCTATATAATATCTCGATTTTTTTTAGACACGAGGTGAAGCATAAAATGGCAAACGGACAACCGATACTGATATTACCCGAAGGAGCGCTGAGGACAACAGGAAAAAGCGCGCACAGAAACAACATAACGGCCGCAAAGGCCGTGGCAGACATAGTCAAGACGACGCTCGGCCCGCGGGGCATGGACAAGATGCTCGTTAGCGACATAGGCGACATCGTCATCACCAACGACGGCGCTACAATCGTCGAGGAGATGGACGTCGAGCACCCGGCGGCCAAGATGGTCGTCGAGGTCGCGAAGACGCAGGACAAGGAAGTCGGCGACGGCACTACCACTGCGGTAGTACTGACAGGCGAGCTGCTCGCGAACGCTGAAAAGCTATTGGACAAGGGCGTCCACCCGACGGTAATCTCACGCGGCTACAAGATGGCTGCAGAAAAATCACAGGAAATACTCCACAAAATCGGGAATACTGTATCTCTCGAAAA